>JAQUXV010000059.1 GCA_028692205.1 Eubacteriales bacterium | reverse complement strand
TCGCCCTGTGCGTGGTCGGTAATGCCGACGGTGGCGGTGGTGTCGTTTTCAAACAGAACCCATTCGTGGTTTTTGGTGTACATGCGATCGGTTTTAATTTCCATGGAAAAGCCTCCTTTTGTTGTGGGAAATTGAGAAGTTCACAATGGGAAACCCGCCGGGAAGGCGGGCGGGAACGACTATTTTTTCCGGCTGTAGAAAGGCAGGGGCACAACTTCCGCCGCTACGCGGTTGCCGCGGATTTCCACTTCCGCTGTGCCCCCGACGGCCGGGAAGGGCGCTTCCACCAGCGCCATGGCAACGGGGCCGACGGTGGGGCAATGCGTGCCGCTGGTGGTGTGGCCTGCAAGCCGGTCGCCGATATAGACGGGATAATGTTCGCGCGCGATGCCGCGCCCTGTGATTTTCAGGCCGATCCGCGTGCGTTTCGGTTCGCCCGCGGTAAGCAGCGCCTCGCGGCCGATGAACTCCGGCTTATTGAGCTTCACAAAGTGATCCAGACCGGTTTCCAGCGGGGAAACGGTATCGTCCATCTCGTGGCCGTACAGCGGCATGGCGGCTTCCATGCGCAGGGTGTCGCGGCAGCCCAGCCCGCAAAGCTGCAGGCCGAAGGGCTCGCCCGCCGACAGCAGAAGATCGAACAGGGTTTCCGCATCCGCAGCGGAGGCATACAGCTCAAAGCCGTCCTCGCCGGTGTAGCCGGTGCGGCTGACAAGGCAGCTGACGCCCTTCACATCCACATCCGGGATGAAACTGTAATACTTTTGCGGAATGTGCTCTTCCGGCACAAGGGTTTTCAGCACCGCTTCGGCGTTGGGGCCCTGAAGCGCGAGCTGGCAAAGAGAATCGGATATGTCTTTGATTTCCGCAAGGCCGGACTGCTGCGCCATGATGTGGGCAACATCTTTGTTGCGGTTGGCGGCGTTGACGACCATCATATACTTTTCATCGGAAAAACGGTATACCAGCACGTCGTCCACCACGCCTCCGTTAACGTTAAGCATGGGGCTGTACCGTGCGCGGCCGTCTGCGAGGGAGGTAAAATCATTGCAAAGAAGGTGCTGGATGTTGCTCAGCGCATCGCGCCCGGTAAACAGCACCTCACCCATATGGCTTACGTCGAAAAGGCCCACATTGGTGCGCACGGCGTTATGTTCCCGGATCACCCCTGCCGCGTATTGCACGGGCAGCAGATACCCCGCGAACGGAACGATCTTCCCACCGTGCTCTACGTGCTTTTGATATAATGGGGTTTTCAGCGGCTGATCGGTCATAATAGGGGTCCACTCCTTTCAAGTAGCCCTGCGCATTGCCTTTTTACGGGCGTACGCTGCGGGCGGAAAAAACAGGCGACAAAGAAGACTGGCCGTTGCAGGCCGCATTCTTTGTCGCCTCTGTCCGTTTACCTGAAAGTTTCACCGCCGCGCAATTTGGGGGGCGGATTGCCTCTTCGGTGCATTGCTGCTTTCCAGAGCTTCGTCGGGTTCGGGTCCTTTCGCCTGAGAGCTTGTGCGAGCTTACACCTTCGGCGGCGGAACCTTGATTATGGTTCCGCACTCTCCCCAAACCGTCAACCGAGCATAGCGATTCTGTTGTCAGGGCTAGTATAAGACAGGGGAAACGCAAAGTCAAACGGAAAATGCGGGCCTTTTTTGGCTTATTTTCGAAAGTGTGTTCAAAAGCGGGTGAAAATGCCGAAACGGGCCGCAAGGCCTTGTCAACGACTTGGTTTCGTTCTATAATGACATAATGTTGCCGGCCGTCCACGACGGCGGGCATTTAGAAAGGAAGGCGCACACTATGGAAACGCCCGCAGGTAAAACCAATTTTATCTGGGATTTCATTGAAGAAGATTTGAAGAGCGGCCGGTACCAAAGCGTGCGCACCCGCTTCCCGCCGGAACCCAACGGTTATCTGCACATCGGCCATTGCAAGGCGCTGGTTGCGGATTTTGCCACTGCCGAGCATTTTGGCGGCGTCACCAACCTGCGCTTCGACGATACCAACCCCGCCAAAGAGGAGACGGAGTTTGTAGAAGGCATTGAGGAAGATATCCGCTGGCTTGGGTTCGACTGGAAAGGCGGATTGTACTTCGCAAGCGAATACTACCCGCAATGTTACGATATCGCCGTGGACTGGATTAAACGCGATCTGGCCTATGTGGACGAGTTGACCCCCGAACAGGTGCGCGAATACCGCGGCACGCTGACCCAGCCCGGCAAAAACAGCCCGTGGCGGGACCGCCCTGCGGAGGAAAGCCTGCGCCTGTTTGAAGAGATGAAAGCGGGCAAGCATCCCGAAGGCAGCATGATCCTGCGGATGAAGATCGACATGGCAAGCCCGAACATCAACATGCGCGATCCGGCCATGTACCGCATTTTGTTTAAGGAGCATCACCGCACCGGCAAAACCTGGTGTATCTACCCGATGTACGATTTTGCCCATCCCATCGGCGACGCGCTGGAGGGTATTACCCACAGCCTGTGCAGCCTGGAATACGAGGATCACCGCCCCCTGTACGAATGGGTGGTGAACCATGCGCAGAATATGCTGCCCGGCTCGCCCCGGCAGATCGAGTTCAGTCGGCTGAACCTTACCCGCACCATCATGAGCAAGCGCTATCTGCGGATGCTCGTGGAGGGCGGCTATGTGTCCGGCTGGGACGATCCCCGCATGCCGACGCTTTGCGCGCTCCGGCGCCGCGGCTTTACCCCCGAAGCCATCCGCGATTTTATCGACCGCATCGGCGTTGCCAAGGCCGACAGCGTAGTGGACTTGGCGCTGCTGGAGCATTGCGTGCGCGAGAACCTGGGCGAAACCGCGCCCCGCGCCATGGCGGTGCTGAAGCCCCTTAAGCTGGTGCTGACCAACTGGCCCGAGGACAAGCGGGACGAGCTGGAACTGGAAAACCATCCCGCGCACCCTGAAATGGGCACGCACATCAGCGTGATGACGCGCGAACTGTACATAGAGCGCGAGGACTTTATGGAAGTGCCTGCGAAAAAGTACTTCCGTCTGTTTCTGGGCGGCGAGGTGCGCCTGAAAGGCGCGTATATCATCAAGGCCGAAAGCTGCGACAAGGATGAAAACGGCGAAGTTACCTGCGTATACTGCACCGTGGATATGGATACCCGCAACGGCAGCGAAGGCGCCAACCGCAAGGTGAAGGGCACGCTGCACTGGGTGAGCGCCACGGAAAGCCTGCCTGTGGAAGCCCGCCTGTACGAGCCTCTTCTAATGGAAGAAAACGATGAAGCGGAGGAAGAGGACAAGCCCGAGGAAGAAGCCGCGGCCCCAAGCAGCGCCCTGAAAAAGGACTTCCTGAAACGCCTGAACCCCGGCAGCCTGGAAGTTTGCCACGGCTATATGGAAAAAGCGCTCGCCGGCGCGGCCGTGGGGGACAAGTATCAGTTCCTGCGCATGGGCTACTTTTGCAAGGACCCGGACTCCACCGACGCGCTGCCGGTATTCAACCGCGTCGTGGGCCTGAAAGACAGCTTCAAGAAAACGGTTCAGGCGTGACGTTGGATAACAGTGCGCTCCAGAACCTGATTTGGAAAGGAAACCGGGAATGACTGAGATTCGTACCCGTTTTGCCCCCAGCCCGACGGGCTACCTGCATTTGGGCGGACTGCGCACGGCGCTGTACGCCTATCTTTTCGCGCGTAAAAACGGCGGGAAATTCATCCTGCGCATTGAGGATACCGATCAGGAGCGCGAAGTGCCCGGCGCTGTGGAGCTGATTTACCAAAGCCTGCACGCGGCCGGACTGACCTACGACGAGGGGCCCGATATCGGCGGCTCTTACGGCCCGTATATCCAGACGCAGCGCAAGGACCTGTATCTGCCTTACGCCATGCAGCTGATCGAGTCGGGGGCGGCTTACCCCTGCTTCTGCACCAAGGAAGAGCTGCAGGAGCGACGGGACGCGGCCACCGCGCGCGGCGAGCAGTTCAAATACGACAAGCATTGCCTGCACATCTCCAAAGACGAGGCCAAGCGCCGCATGGCGAGCGGGGAGCCGTATGTGATCCGCCAGAATGTGCCGCTTACGGGCAGCGCGAGCTTTGAGGATCTGCTTTTCGGCCATGTGGAGGTGCCCTGCGACACGCTGGACGACAACGTGCTCATCAAGGCCGACGGCCTGCCCACGTACAACTTCGCAAACGTGGTGGACGACCATATGATGAAGATCACCCACGTGATGCGCGGCACCGAGTATTTAAGTTCCACGCCCAAATATAATCTGCTGTACGAAGCGTTCGGCTGGGAAACGCCCGTCTATATCCACCTGCCAGTGGTTATGAAGGACGCGACGCGCAAGCTTTCCAAACGCTACGGCGATCCCAGCTTTGAGGACCTGCTTTCACAGGGCTTCGTGAGGGACGCGATCATCAACTTTATTGCGCTGCTGGGCTGGTGCCCCAAGGAGGAGCGAGAGTTCTTCACGCTTGCCGAGCTGGTGGATGCGTTCGACGTGGACGGACTTTCCAAGTCCCCGGCTATCTTCAACATGGATAAGCTGGTGTGGTTCAACAGCGAGTACATCAAGAAGATGGACTTTGAGGAGTACCTGAAAGCGGCCACGCCCTGGTTCGACAAAGTGTTGGCAGGAAAAGGCATCGATTACCGGCGTTTGGCCGAACTGATGCAAGGCCGTACCGAAGTATTCAACCGTGTGCCGGAGATGGTGCGCTTTCTGGCGGAACTGCCGGAATACGACGCGGAAATCTATACCCATAAAAAAATGAAAACCGATCCGGCCATCAGCCTGAAAGCGCTGAAACTCGCGCGACCGGCGCTGGCGGAACTGGAAGATTTTACAGAAGAACCGCTCAAGGAATGCCTGATGACGCTTGCCCAGCAAAACGAGCTGAAAACGGGGCAGCTGATGTGGCCGGTGCGCATCGCGATCAGCGGCCAGCAGAATACCCCGGGCGGCGCTACCGAGATCGCCTACCTGCTTGGCAAACAGGAGACGCTACGCCGTATGGATGACGGAATCGCCCTATTGGAACGACTATGAAGTTGCAGCCGTCAACCGTTTCCTATTGCGCAGCGTTAAGATAAGGAGTTTGCAGCATGTATCAGGATCAGCATCCCGCGTATAACCCGGACAGCATTGAGAAGAAGTGGCAGAAGAAATGGGCGGACGAAGGCACGTTTAACGCTGTTTTCCCGTCCGATAAACCTAAGTTTTACGGCCTGATCGAGTTCCCGTATCCCAGCGGCGCGGGGCTGCATGTGGGGCATCCCCGCAGCTACACGGCGATGGATATCATTGCCCGTAAGCGCCGCATGGAAGGGTATAACGTGTTGTATCCCATCGGGTACGACGCTTTCGGCCTTCCGGCGGAAAACTACGCCATTAAGAACCACGAACATCCTTCCATCATCACGCAGATCAATATTCACCATTTCCGCGAGCAGCTGCAAAAGCTGGGCTTTTCCTTCGATTACACGCGCGAGGTGGATACCACCGACCCCAAATACTACAAATGGACGCAGTGGATTTTTCTGCGGATGCTGGAGCACGGGCTGGCCTACAAGGCGGAAATGCCCATCAACTGGTGTACCAGCTGCAAGTGCGGCCTCGCCAATGAAGAAGTGGTCAACGGCGTTTGCGAGCGCTGTGGCGGCGAAGTGGTGCGCAAGGTGAAAAGCCAGTGGATGTTGCGCATTACCGATTATGCGCAGAAGCTGCTGGACGGGCTGGACACTGTGGATTTCATTGAGAAGGTAAAGGTGCAGCAGCGCAACTGGATCGGCCGCAGCGAGGGCGCGGAAGTGGATTTCGCCATCGCGGGCGCCGAGGACAAATTGCGCGTGTTCACCACCCGGCCGGATACGCTTTTTGGCGCGACCTACATGGTCGTGAGCCCCGAACACCCCTTCATTGATAAATACAAAGACAGCATTCAGAATTTCGACGAGGTAGTCGCCTACCGGGAAGTAGCGGCGCGCAAGAGCGATTTCGAGCGCACCGAGCTCAACAAGGAAAAGACCGGCGTTGAAATGAAGGGCCTTTACGCCGTAAACCCCGTCAACGGCAAGAAAATCCCCATTTGGGCTAGCGACTACGTGCTGATGAGCTACGGCACCGGCGCGATTATGGCCGTGCCCGCGCATGACATGCGCGACTATGAGTTTGCCAGAGTGTTTAACCTGCCCATCGTCGAGGTGATCGCGGGCGGAGACATCGAAAAAGAAGCGTACACCGACGTACAGGACGGCGTGCTGGTGAACAGCGACTTTTTGAACGGCCTGCGAGTGGCGGACGCGAAGAAGAAGATCATCGACTGGCTGGAAGAAAAAGGCCTCGGCGATAAAAAGATCAACTATAAGCTCCGCGACTGGGTATTCAGCCGCCAGCGCTACTGGGGCGAGCCGATTCCGGTGGTGCATTGCCCGCATTGCGGCACTGTGCCCGTGCCGGAAGACCAGCTGCCGGTGCTGCTGCCCAATGTGGAAAACTACGAGCCGACCGATACCGGCGAAAGCCCGCTGGCCAAGATGACCGAGTGGGTAAACACGGTTTGCCCCGTGTGCGGCGGCCCCGCCAAGCGGGAAACCGACACCATGCCGCAATGGGCCGGTTCCAGCTGGTATTTCCTGCGTTACTGCGATCCGCACAACGATCAGGCGCTTGCTTCCCCCGAAGCGATGGACTACTGGATGAATGTGGACTGGTACAACGGCGGCATGGAGCATACCACGCTGCATCTGCTGTACAGTCGGTTCTGGCACCAGTTCCTCTATGATATTGGCGCCGTGCCCTGCCCCGAACCCTACCAGAAGCGCACCAGCCATGGGATGATCCTGGGTGAAAACGGCGAGAAGATGAGCAAGTCCCGCGGCAATGTCATCAACCCGGACGACTGCATCGCGGAGATCGGCGCGGACGCGACGCGCCTGTATGAAATGTTCATGGGCGCGTTCGACCAGGCAATTCCGTGGAGCACCAACGGCGCGCGCGGCTGCCGCCGCTTTTTGGAGCGCGTGTGGCGCCTGATGGACATGATTAAGGACGGCGAGGGTTACCAGAAGGCGCTTACGCCCGTAATGCATGAAACCATCAAGAAAATTGGCGACGATTACGAGGCGATGAAGTTCAACACGGCGATCGCCGCCATGATGACGCTGGTCAACGAGTTTTACGCGGCAGACGGCTGCACGAAGGACGAGCTGAAAACGCTGATCCTGCTGTTAGCCCCGGTAGCCCCGCACATCTGCGAGGAAATGTGGGAGGAAATGGGCTTTGGCAGCGAGATAGCCTATGAACCCTGGCCGACGTACAATGAAGACGCCATGAAGCGCAGCGAGATCGAAATTGCCGTGCAGGTGATGGGCAAGGTGCGCGGGCACATCAAAATCAACCCTGAATTGACCAACGAGCAGGCGCAGAAGGAACTACCCGACCGTGCCGAAATCAAAAACATTGTAGGCGACCGCAAACTGGTGAAATTGATTTTCGTGCCCGGAAGACTGTGCAACCTGATTGTAAAATAACCCTGAGCGGAATAAAACCCGGCAGCCTGCAAGTGTTTACTCGCAGGCTGCCGGGTTTTTGCAGTACATGGAACAGTGTGAAGGAGGAGCGGTTTAGATGCCTGCCTTACAGGGATGCCTGTTGAAGGGCTGGATCGGTAAGCGACAGCGTACCCGTGTTTGAAACCATGATTCGCGGAGGTGAACGGGCAATGCGCGGCTTTTGGACGCGTTTGCTATACAAAGTATCCACCCGCGAGTATAATAAGCGTATTCGCTGATGCGAAGAAAAATGGATGGATAGGAGTAACGATATGCAGGCGAATGTTACGGCCTCTGCCCAACCACGGGATGAGAGCCTGTTGCTGCGTGTAAGCGGAGTCAGCCGCCGCTTCCGCGATACAAAAGCGCTGGATGGGTTGAGCCTGGAGGTTCCCAAGGGGGCAATTGTCGGGCTGCTGGGGCGCAACGGGGCGGGCAAGAGCACGCTGCTGCGCATTGTCAGCGGTATGCTGAGGCCCAACGCGGGTGAAGTGACCATCGACGGGGAAAAAGTGTACGACCATGCGCGGGCGCTGGGAAAACTGTGCATCATCGGCGATACGCCGGACTTTGGCAGGCTGCGGAAGATCAGCGATCTCTTTTTCGTGTGCCGGGGTTTGTTTCCACTCTGGAACGACGAGTACGCACGCGAACTGGTAGGGCGGTTTGATCTGCCGATGAAGAAAAAAATGCGCACCTTCAGCCGCGGCATGCAAACGGGGTTGATGCTGTGCGTGGGTCTGGCCAGCGGCGCGGAACTGACCGTGTTTGACGAACCCAGCCTGGGGTTGGACGCCGTGCTTCGCGAACGGTTTTACGACCTGCTGCTGGAGGAAAAACGCCACCATCCCGGACGGACATTCCTCGTTTCCACCCACCTGATCGACGAGGTAGCCCGTGCGCTGGACTACGCCGTAATGGTTGACGCTGGCCATATGCTCTGCTCGGGCACGGTGGAAACGCTGCAGAAGGGATACCTGAGCGTTTCCGGCGAACCGGAAGCCGTGCGGGAGCTAACGCAGGGGCTGACTGTGTTGAAAGAGGAAGATACGGCGGGTTCGCTGGTGCGCCACATCAAACTGAACACACCGGAGGATCAGGCACGCATCGAGGCCGATACGCGCGTGCGCACCGCGCCCATGGGGTTGCAAAGATTGTTTGTGTTTCTGACGGAAGAAAAGGAGGCGGAGCGCCATGCAACAAACGCTTGAACCGAACTGGTGGCAAAGCGCACGCTTCGGCGGTGTAATCCGATACCACTGGAAATCGCTGGGCCGTACCGTCGCATGGGTATTGCTGATCCTGCTGGTCTCGCAGGTGTTGTCCTTCCTGACGCCGCTGGTGTTTGACACGGATTACACCTATACGGGCGCATACGCCGATCTGGGTGTTACGATGGTGGTCGCGCTGATTTGCGCGGTTGTAGCCGCCCACCGCTCCACGCGCTTCCTGCTGCGGTTCGGCACCTCCCGGCTCTCGGTATGGTTGGGCAATCTGCTGTCGCTTTGGGGCGGAATGATCGCGTTTCTGATCGGCACGCTGCTGCTGAGTATCCTGATGGGCGGACTTACGATGGCGATGGCCAATACGATGCCGAACCGGTACGTATTTCAGGAATTTTTCGGAGAACTGAAGGGCAGCGAAATGTTTGCCCAGTCGCTGCAAAGCGCATTAGCGTCGCTGCCGAGCTATATACTGTATGTGGTGGAATGGACAAGCCTGTTTTACTTGTTTGGCTGCTGTCTGCGCCGAAACCGGGGGCTTACGATTTTTGTGATCGTGGGCGTGCCGATGCTGCTGATGATCCTGACGCTGATCCCCGCGGTGCGGCAGGCGGCGCAGGTGGTGCAGAATGCGGACGAACAGCAGATGATGATTCTGGGCGTGCAGTGGATGAAATACGCAGCGGACGCCTTGAAGTTTATTCGCAACGAATGGCAAACCATTCAGTTTATTGCCGCGGCTGTAAGCTTGCCGTTGAGCTACCTGTGCATGCGGGAAACGCCGCAGCCGTAACATAAAGATCTTCAAAGCACGGCCAATACCGGAAGGAATAGGACCTTAAAAGCGCGAATGTCGTTACGCAGGCATTCGCGCTTAACCTTTTCATACCCGCTTTTGTTGACAGCTGTTCTTTGGCGGCTTTTACGGTAACCGGCGCGACTGCATAACGGCAAATCCCTGTGGATATGTCAGGGTAAGTGCAACGTCCAATAAAGGGTTTGTTTAGTAGGCTGTTTGGGATCGAAACGATGAACACAGGCCCCGGACCTCTCCGGCACTGTGAAGAAGGATGATTGACTTTGCGTTACAAGGAAATTCAACTGAACTTGGATTACCGTAAAGTTGGGGCGGAACAGGATGGATACCAGCCTATGCTCTACGCCTATTTGCTGGACGAAAGCCCGGAATTGCCGGGCAACGCCGTGCGGCCGGCGGTTATTATCTGCCCGGGCGGCGGGTATCGTTTTAAATCGGATCGCGAGGCGGAACCGATTGCAATGCGGCTGTTGGCGGCAGGCATACAAGCATTTGTGCTGCAGTACAGCGTTGCGCCTTCAAGGTACCCAAGCGCTGCCTTGGAACTGGCGGCGGCAGTACGACTGGTGCGCCGGAACGCGGATGAGTTTTCTGTGGACGCAAACCAGATATCCGTTATGGGTTTTTCCGCGGGTGGGCACCTGTGCGCAACACTTGGAACATTATGGGACGAGCCCGTTTTTTTGCGCCTGTTTGGCACTGAACAGGGCAAGGACTGGCGCCCGGATGGGATGCTGCTATGCTATCCGGTGATTACAATGGGGGAGTACACCCATGAAGGATCGCGGGACAATTTGCTGGGCATGAACGCGAGCCGGACGATGGTGGACGCGCTTTCGCTGGAGAAGCGGGTAAGCCCGATGACGCCGCCGGTATTTTTGTGGCATACGGTAGACGACGAAACCGTGCCGGTGGAAAATTCGATGCTTTTTACAGCCGCGCTTCGAAAAGCGGGCGTTCCCTTTGAAATGCATTTATACGAAAACGGTACGCATGGATTATCCCTGTGCGACGAAACAACCGCGGAGGACGAGAACCAGCTTTCGCCGGACAATGCAGGCTGGATGGAATTGGCGATTCGTTGGATTAAGCGGGGAGAAAGCCGGGCGATGAACGAGTAAGAGGTACATTGTGCCGACAACTTTATCAAGGTCTGGACAGATAGAAAAATACCGCTGTAAAATACAGAAATCCAGCGTAGAAAGCGCATTTTTTGATTGACTTTATAGGAATACTTTGTTATAATTTTGTTCGCTGGTTCCGAAATGGGGAGAGATGGCCGAGCGGTTGAAGGCGCTGGTCTTGAAAACCAGTGATGCCGAAAGGCACCGGGGGTTCGAATCCCTCTCTCTCCGCCAGACAACCTTTTCGAAACAGAATAAACTGGTTGTTCTGCCACATGGAGAAGTACCCAAGTGGCCGAAGGGGCTCCCCTGCTAAGGGAGTAGGGTGCGATGAGTGCCGCGAGAGTTCAAATCTCTCCTTCTCCGCCA
>JAQUXV010000058.1 GCA_028692205.1 Eubacteriales bacterium | reverse complement strand
GCACCAGCATTTCCACACTGACGGGTTGATCGCTGTCAATGGAAAAAATCGGCTGAAGATAGGGGACGAACTGCCCCTGTTCCAGAGCGCTGTTCATCTCGGCCAGCACGGCGTCCTCTTCCAGCATCGCCTGGCGGAGCTTATCGTCGTAAAACGCGTAACGGTGGACGGCGTTGCCTTTTACGGTTCGCATTGCCATCACGGCCCGGTCGCACATATGGTTTACCGGAGTATCGATGTCGTTTATCTGGTAAATCCCGTAGGAGAGCTGGATTTGATAATCGATTTTCTGGCGCTTCAGACTCGCGTTGAAAAGAGACATAATGCGTTCCATGTCCAGCATCTTCTGCGGCAGGCAGGCGACGAAATGGTCGGCCTCCATACGCGCACAGGTGCCGACGTCGCTCAGCAGGCTGCGAAGGCCCTCGGCGATTACCACCAATATCTGGTCGCCGACCTCTTTGCCAAACATGTCGTTGACAACCTTAAACCGGTCGATATCCATGGTGACAAGCACGTAATCGGTGCCGGGATTAGCGTGCAGCATTTCCGCGGTTTTACGGTAAAATGTTTCGCGGTTGTTGATGCCGGTCAGCGCGTCGTGCTCGCTGCGGTAATACAGTTCACAGCGCATGCGTTCGCTTTTGATTTCGTTTTCCTTGTCCTGCGTAATATCAATAAATACCACGCTGCACTGCAGGTTCTCGCCGGTCGGTGTGGCGGAAATGCGCACCCACCGGAACGAACCGGTTTTGGTCAGCAAACGGAAAACGGCTTTCACCGGCTGCGGATTTTCCCGGAAGTCGCTGATCAACCGGTCCACCTGCACATGATCGCGGGAATCCAGCAGCTTGTGATAGTCCTCCGCAAAAAGCTTGCGGTTCTCATTCACGCTGTAGCCGCACATCCGGGAAAGCGCCGGGTTGGAATAGAGCAGCTTCACCGGTTGGTGAAGATCGAACATGGCGATGCCGCCGGGAATGGCGTTCATAATCGCGGCCATTTTGCGGTCGCTTTCCCGCAGAACCGCTTCCACACGGTAACGGCTGGGCACGTCGGATACCCCCGCCAGAAAAACGGGCGTATCGCGGCCCTCATAGCGGATGGGGAAAGCCTTCAGCCTGCGAATCTGGTACTGGAGCGCGGTGTTGCCGGGCAGGCGGCAAATCATCTCGTCCGCGCCGGCTTCGAAACTGCGCTCGATACCGTATGCGTCGTCCGCGTCCAGACAGATCCAGACGACCATGGCGTCCAACCCTTTTTGCTCGCGTATTTCGGTAAGCAATGCAAGGCCCTCCGAAGAAGAAGCCTCCAGGTTGATCAGCGTGACGGTTATGGGGTTTTGCGATTGCAGAAATGCCATGGCGGCTTGACGATCAACAACGCGATGCACCTGATATTCCGGCTCGAACAGCGTTTGCCCGTCAAAACGGTTCGCGTCGTCAACGACTAACACGTTTTTGGAAACGGCCATGGTTTCTCCTTCCTCAGGGTGAAGTGTTGAAGAGGATTGTTCAGAATGAGAATACTGCCGATATCCCTGTAGTAAGCTGCTATCAGTTTATCAGAAACCGGTGTCCGTTTCAAGCGATAAACGACCTTTCCGTGAAAGCAAAATACTGGAAAACGGTTTTCGATGGCAAACGGGAAAGCTGATGCATAGCTTGAAAAGCAACGCTTTATTTGCGCGAAGCGATATTTCGCCGCTCGTAAGGAACCACGGAAACGTGAAAACGCTTCCACCTTTGCCCGGCGGCTTGCAAGTTGAACGGTTTCTGTTATAATATATGGGTTATTGCTGAAATTTGCATTTTACGCAGCGAAGGCTTGAGCATAAAGGCGAGAAACAGAAAGGATGATCAATTTGGCGAATCCCACGTTTGAGATCATGATGGAAAATGGCGGCAGCATGAAAGGTGAACTGTACCCCGATATCGCGCCCCAGTCGGTAGGCAACTTTATCGCGCTGGCAAACAGCGGGTTTTACGACGGGCTGGTTTTTCACCGCTGCATTCCCGGGTTTATGATTCAGGGCGGATGCCCCAAGGGCACCGGCACGGGCGGACCGGGGTACTGCATTAAGGGCGAATTTGCCCAGAACGGCGTGCAAAACCCCATTAAGCATACCTATGGGGTGCTGAGCATGGCGCGCAGCATGATGAAGGACAGCGCAGGCTCTCAGTTCTTTGTGATGACCAGCGACAGCCCGCATTTGGACGGGTCATACGCAGCTTTCGGAAAAGTGTTGGACGGTATGGACGTAGCCGAGGCGATCGTGTCCGTACCGACCGACCGCAGCGACCGGCCGACCGTGCCGCAGGTGATTAAATCGATCCGGGTGGAAACCAACGGACAGGTTTATCCCTTCGACCAGATGTAAATCCAGATAGGCGCCGTAAAACTCTCCATGCGCCCACCGGTGTGCCGGACGGTACAAGGGAGTGGGACGGTGCTTATCCGGCGGGGTTCAGGCAAACACGGATTTCATTTTGCATACCGGCAACCGTATTTCCCTGTTTTGGTACGGTAAAACCACGGCGCGGCGCTAATGCCGCGGGGGTTTCGCCCATCCAATCCATCCGGGATTCGCCGACATGCAGGTTCGGTGTTTGCCTGCCTCCGCGCTGACAGCTTGCTGAGAAAGCTTCGCCTGCGTTGCCGCGATTCGCGCATCCGGGGCTTTTTGAGCGGGCTGTTTTTCGCTTGTCCGGGGCAACTTAGGCAGTGGGCTGCCTATGCGGGGTATGCGGGCTTCGGCTTGGCGGCGCAAAGAAACAAAATTTGGATTGAGGTTGCGGCGCTTGGCCGCGAAATGAGCATATGAACGAGACGATGGAACTTCTGGCGCCGGCGGGCGGCGAAGAGGCGTTGCGCGCTGCGGTATGCGCCGGGGCAGATGCCGTTTATTTGGGGTATGCGCGTTTCGGCGCCAGAGCGTCCGCCGCGAACTTTGATGCGGAAACGCTGGAAAAAGCCGTTGCATACGCTCATTTATATCATGTGCGCGTACATGTGACCGTGAACACCCTTGTGAAGCCGGACGAGATGGAAGCGGTGCTGGAAGCCCTGTCGGTTATTAACGCCTGTCGCGCCGACGCGGTTATCGTGCAGGATTTGGGCGTGGCGCGGCTTGCGCGGGAGCATTTTCCCGGCCTGACGCTGCACACGAGCACGCAGATGGGCATCCACACGGCTGAAGGAGCGAAATTCGCGCGGGCGCACGGCTTTCGCCGCGTGGTGCTGGCGCGGGAATGCAGCCTTTCGACCATTGCGGAGGTAGCCCAAACGGGCGTTGAAACCGAGGTGTTTGTCCATGGCGCGCTGTGCGCAAGCGTAAGCGGGCAATGCCTGCTCTCCAGCATGGCGGGCGGACGAAGCGGCAACCGGGGTCGTTGCGCGCAGCCCTGCCGACAGGCGTTAACGCTGGGGGATTATCACGGAAACTATTTATCCATGCGTGATCTGTGCCTGCGCGACCATCTGCCGGAACTGGCGTCGGCAGGCGTACGTTCCTTGAAGATTGAGGGGCGGCTGAAGCGTCCGGAATACGTCGCCGTTGTTACCGGGCAATACCGAAAAGCGTTGGATGCGCTTGCCCGGGGCGAATTTGCCCCCGCGACCGGGGTGGAAATGACAGAGTTAAAACAAATTTACCATCGAGGCGGCTTCACTGTGGGGCACGCGATGGGCGCGGAAGACGCGGCGCTGTGCGACCCGTTGCGATCGGGACACGGAGGCGTGCCGGTGGGAAGCGTGCTGGCGGTGAAGAACGGGCTGGCGGTTATCAGCCTGCAGGCGGCGCTGCACGATGGCGACAGCCTGCGCGTTGAAAGCGCGGAGGACGTTGAACTGCGCTATTCCGGGCCGGAGGAGCAAACGCAGGCGGTGCTGCGCCTGCGCCCCGGTGTGCGGGTGAAAGCGGGGGATGCGGTAACGCGGCTTGCGGATGCCCGGCAGCTTCAAAGAGCGCAAAACCTTTCGGAACCACCAATCCCTGTATCGATTCGCGCACGGATCATCGCGGGCGAACCCCTGAGCCTCCACGTGGACGATGGTGAAAACGATGCGACTGCAACGGGAGAAACGGCGCAGACGCCGCGAACACGCGCCCTGACGCGCGAGGAGATAGCGCGGGCGCTGACAAAGTTTGGCGATACTCCCTTCACGCTGAATGGCGACCCGGTCATTGAAACCGACGCGGCGTTCGCGCCCGTATCGTCACTGAACGCCCTGCGGAGGGACGCCCTCGCCGCGCTGGCCGATAAACGGCGTAAAGCGTTTGAAAGCGGGCGCATTGCAACGGAACCGCTCCCGGCGGAACCAGCGCTGCGGAAGGGTGAAACAGTTATCGTATCACCGACCCTCAACGCTGCCGAAACGCTGGCCGTAAGCTTTGCGGAGGCCTCTCTCGGGCAGGATTTTCAAGCCGCGGGCGCGAACCTACTTCTGTATGCACCGACGGATTGTACTGTGCTGGCGTCGGAATTGCCCAAGCTGCCGCGTGGCGCATGGCTGTGCCTGCCGCCGCAGATGAGCGCCGCCGCCTTTTGGCAGATTTTGCCTGTAATTGCCGATAACGTGGAAAGGCTCGCGGGCATCGTGCTGGGCAGCGTGGGCCAGCTAGGCTTTCCGGGTCCGTTGCCGCTGGCGCTGGGTGACGGCGTGCCGGTAACCAACCGTGAAGCGGCGCGGGAACTGCTGAGCGGAAACATCACGTTCTTTACGCTCTGGCCGGAGCTGAACGCGGGCGAATTGGAAGCGCTGTTACCGGATACGCAAGGGGTGCCCGCGCTGCTGACGGTATACGGCCGTGAACGGGTAATGTTGTTGAACCACTGCCCCGAGCGCGTGGCGCGCGGCCTGCGGACCGGCCGCAAGAACTGCGGCCTCTGCGGGCCGAGGGATCGGGCTTGCGCCACTCCCGACGCGGCGCTGACCGACCGAAGGGGTTACCGCTTTCCGCTTCGGCGCATCCATATGCCGGAGGGCTGCGTGATTGAGATGCTCAACGCGCTGCCGACCGATCTTTCGGGGCAGGCGAAGCGCGTTCACGCGCTCGGTGTGGGCATGCGTTTATGCTTCACGGTGGAGCCGCCCGAAGCGCAGATAGCAATTACACGGCGCTTTGCCGGGCTGATGGCCGGCGATAAAGCGGAAGCAAACGATGAACCTTCCACATGCGGGCATTTTTTGCGCGGCGTGGAATAACGGCGGATAACCGCCGGATTGTGAAAATAAGGAGGGCAACGCATGGAACCGGAACGGGTATTGCGTGTGCTGGAATTTACAAAAATACGGGATCGGCTGGCAGCCTACTGCGTTACGCCGATGGGCGCCGAGGTTTGTTTAAGCTTGACGCCGTATCGGGAATATGCCGAGGTGAACCGCGCGCTGAACGAGACGGAGGAAGCCAGCGTGCTGATTGCCTATCTGGGCGGACAGCCGCTGATTTGGTTTGGGGATGTCCGGGAGCAGCTGACGCTGGCGGGAAAAGGGGCCGCGCTTTCACCCAAAGCGCTTTTAGATGTGGCGGGCTGCCTGCGCGCGGCGCGCGCGGCGCGCACGACGCTGGTGAAAGAGCGCGAGGATACGCCGATCCTGACCGGACTGGCCAGCCGATTGACTACGCTGTCTGCGCTGGAGCAGGAGATTAGCGACGCGATTCTGGGCGAGGATGAAATTGCCGATCGCGCGTCCGCGGAACTGAGCCAGATAAGGCGGAAAATTCGTTCCGCCAACGAGCGGATGCGGGAAAAGCTCAACCAGATGATCCACAGCCAGAGCTTCTCCAAATACCTTCAGGATTCGATTATCACTCTGCGGGGCGACCGGTATTGCATCCCCGTGAAAGCCGAATACCGTGCCAATGTGCCCGGACTGGTGCATGATCAGAGTTCCTCCGGCGCGACGCTGTTCGTGGAGCCGATGGCCGCGGTGGAACTGGGCAACGACCTGAAGCAGCTCCGTGTGAAGGAGCAGCAGGAAATCCAGCGCATTCTGCAGGCGCTGACCGATCAGCTTGCCCCGCATACGGACGAGCTGCGAACGAACATCGATATTCTGAACCATCTGGATTTTGCCTTTGCCAAGGGTTTGCTGGCCAAGGAAATGCGCGCGTCGCTGCCCAAGCTGAACACCCGCGGCTATGTGAAGCTGATTCGCGCCCGCCACCCGCTGATCGACCCGCAAACGGTGGTACCGACCACGCTTTGGTTGGGGGATGATTTTACCACGCTGGTTGTAACCGGGCCCAACACCGGCGGTAAAACCGTAACGCTGAAAACGGTTGGGCTGTTAACGCTGATGGCACAGGCCGGTTTGCACGTTCCGGCGGAACTGGGTACGGAGATTGCCGTATTCGACCATGTTTACGCGGATATCGGGGATGAACAGTCCATCGAGCAATCGCTTTCCACCTTCTCCAGTCACATGAAGAACATTGTGGAAATTATGCAAAACGTGACCGAACGCGACCTGGCCCTGTTTGACGAACTGGGCGCGGGTACCGACCCCACCGAGGGCGCGGCGCTGGCGCAGACGATTTTGAACCGGCTGCTTTCGCTGCGCGTGCGCACCATCGCGACCACGCATTACAGCGAGCTGAAAGCCTTCGCGCTTTCCACCAGAGGGGTGGAGAATGCCAGCGTGGAATTCGACGTCGCCACACTCAGGCCTACGTACCGGCTGTCCATCGGCATTCCGGGCAAGAGCAACGCCTTTGAAATCAGCCGCAGGCTGGGCCTTTCGCAGGACCTGATTGACAGCGCAAAGCAGTTGATTTCCCAAAACGACGTGCGTTTTGAGGATGTGATCGCTAACGCCGAATACCACCGCCAGATTGCCGAAAAAGAACGGAAGATGGCGGAGGAGACGCATCAGGAGACGGTCGCGCTTCGAAATGAAGCGGAGAAACTGCGCCGGGAGATGGAGCAGAGCCGCGAAAAGAGCATGCGTAAGGCAAAAGAGGATGCCAAGCGCGTGATGGAAAACGCGCGCCGCGAAGCCGAAAGCATCATATCTGACCTGAAAACCCTGAAAAAGCAGGCGCAAACCCCGGAGCACGAGGTGCAGGCGCTGCGCAAACGGATGGAAAAGGGGATTGACGCGCTGAGCGAGGGGCTGTCCCAGCCCAGCGACGCGCACTTCACCCCACCCAAAACCGTACGCGTTGGCGAAAACGTGGAAATCGTCAACCTGAAAACCCGTGGCACCGTGCTCGCCGTGCCGGACCATAAGGGCGAAGTGCAGATTCAGGCGGGAATCATGAAGCTGAAGGCGCACCTGAGCCAGCTTCGCGTTGTGGAGCCGCCGAAAACCAGCCAGACCAACATAAGCGCGAAAACCGGCGCGGCAAAGCGCACGGTGCCGTTGGAGCTGGATGTGCGCGGTATGGCGCAGGACGAGGCGCTGCCCGAAGTGGACCGTTATCTGGATGAGGCGACACTGGCGGGGCTGCACGAGGTGAGCATTATCCACGGCAAGGGCACCGGCGTGCTGCGCACGGGCATACAGCGCCATCTGAAGGGACATATGGATGTAAAAAGCTTCCGGCTTGGCGCGTACGGCGAGGGCGAGGACGGCGTAACCGTGGTAACGCTGAAATAACCGAAAAACGGGCAACAACGCATTTTGAAATAGGGAGGGATCAATCGTGACGGACAAACAGCGAATTCTGCTGGTGGACGACGATCGTAATATCAGCCATCTGATTCGGCTTTATCTGGAAAAGGAAGGCTTCGAGGTCTGCGAGGCGGCCCGCGGCGACGAGGGGCTGGCGGCGTTCAAACGCCAGCAGCCCTCGCTGGTGCTGCTGGATGTGATGCTGCCGGGCGTGGACGGGCTGGAAGTTTTGCGGGAGATCCGTAAAAACAGTAAAACGCCGGTGATTATGCTGACGGCTAAGGACGAAACATTCGACAAGGTGCTGGGGCTGGAGCTGGGCGCGGACGATTACATCACCAAGCCTTTTGAAAACAAGGAACTGGTTGCGCGTGTGAAGGCGGTGCTGCGCCGCAGTGGGACCGAAAACGAGGCGGCGGAAACCGACGATATGCTCTCGTTTCCGCAGCTAACCGTAAGCCTTGCGCGGTACGAGGTAACCTTTGAGGGGAGACCCGTGGATATGCCGCCAAAAGAGCTGGAAGTGCTCTATTTTCTGGCGTCACACCCCAACATGGTCTTTACGCGCGAACAGCTGCTGGAGCGTGTGTGGGGGTTCGATTTCTTCGGCGACAGCCGCACGGTGGATGTGCACATCAAGCGCCTCCGGGAAAAGCTGATCGGCTGCGAAGCCTACGGCTGGGAAATCCACACCGTGTGGCGCGTCGGGTATAAGTTTGAAACCAAGGAAACCGTGAGGTAAACGGTATGTTTCACAGCATGTTTTCGCGCCTGTTTTCAATCCTGCTGCTGATTATTCTGGTGGTGGTGTTTGTTGGCGCGGCATTTTCCATTATTACCATCCGCAGCAATATGATCGCCAGTCGTATGGAAAGCCTTCTGGTGCAGGCGAGGGAGATCGCTTTTCTGGCCAGCCGCGTGGAGGATTCTACCCTCAGCGACTATTTGGGGCTGAACACGCCCACGGAAGATTATTTGCAATGGAAGGCAGCCAAGGTATTTGAGGAATTTGGGGCCTATATCCTTATCGTCGACCGCAACGGCCGTGTAAAGGATAACATGAATACCGCGATCCAGAACAATCCCGACACAGTGGAAAGCCTTTCCGCTTCGGATGTCACGGATACGCTCCGCGAGGTGCTGACCGGCAAGGAAGTGGAAACGAAAATTACCAACGCCGCCAGGGGAACGGTTTTCACCGTGGCCGTGCCCTGGGTGCAGGACGATAGCGTGTTGGGCGCGGTGTTCATCCACACCAGCGCGCAGATTATTGAGGCGGAATACCGCGGCATCGTCATCCAGATCGTAGGCGGTTTTTCCATTGCCGCGCTGGTGGCGGCGGCGTGCGCGCTGCTGTACACCCGCAGCATTGTCAAACCCCTTACGGTCATTACCCGCGCGGCGGAGGATATGAGCCGCGGCCGGTTTGGCACCCGCGCGGCGGTGACGGGCGTAAACGAGATACGCCAGTTGGCGGGCGCCTTTAACGTAATGTCGGATAAACTGGCGCAGGTGGAGGAAAGCCGAAGGGAGTTTGTAGCGAATGTGAGCCACGAGCTGCGTTCGCCCGTAACCAGCATCCACGGCTTTGTGGAAGGCATGCTGGACGGCACCATCCCGCTGGAGGAACGCGACCGGTATTTGCAGGTGGTCAGCGATGAGACAAACCGGCTGAAAAAATTGATTGCCGATCTGCTGGAATTGAGTCGGATGGAGAAGGGCGTAGTGGCGCTGAACACCACCGATTACGACATTAACGAGACGATTCGCCGCGTGATCATCGGACGGATGAGCGATATGGAGCAGCGTGGTATTGCGCTGCATCTGGAATTTGAACGGGAGCCTTGCGTGGTGCATGCCGACCAGGATCGAATTGCACAAGTCGTGTATAATCTGGTCGATAATTCGCTGAAATTCATCAATGACCGTGGGAACTTGACAATCACCACCGCTTTAGTGCATGATAAAGTATCGGTGGTCGTAGCAAACGATGGCGCACCGATTCTGCCGGAGGACCGACCGCATATTTTCGATCGGTTTTATAAAGCGGATAAGGCGCATACGGTTGGCAAAGGATCCGGCACGGGCCTTGGACTGAGCATTTGCCAGCGCATCATACAGCAGCACGGCCAAACGATCCGGCTATTGCCTACGGAAACCGGCGCGGCGTTCGAGTTTACGCTGGAAGCGGGCAATCGGCCGATGCCTCTGGGGGAAGGTGAAAACCCGGAGGATGAGGCGGAAAGGGAGTAGCTTCATGGAGCGGCATATCTTCTTGATCGGGATGCCCGGCAGTGGCAAGAGCGCTCTGGGAAGGCGCGTAGCCCTCAAGCTTCAGGTGCCTTATCTGGATACCGATGCCTACCTGACTGAGATTTCCGGCATGAACACGGCGCAGATCTACTTAACCTACGGCGAGACCGCTTTTCGGGACGGGGAAACACAGCTTCTTCGGGAGCTGATTAGCGCGTCGCCCGGCATTATCTCCACCGGTGGCGGCACGCCGCTTCGGGAGGAGAACCGCCGCCTGATGCGTGCGAACGGATATGTGGTGCTGATCGACCGTCCCATAGATGATATTTTAATGGATATCCGCGAGGAAAAACGCCCGCTTCTGGCGCAGAAAGGACGCGGAGAGATCGAGCGCATCTACAATGAGCGCATGCCGATCTACCGCGAAGTGGCCGATGTGGTGCTGGATAACGGGCAGGGTTTCCACAATGGGCTTGCGGCGCTGGAAATGCTGGCAAGGCAGTTGGGGGCGCAGGATTAAAGCGTAAGCCAGTCTTTTCAGCGGCGCGCAGGGAAACGGACGCGCATGCGCCGTTCCGGCGGAAGACTAAACAGGCAAGATTGTAATTGATTCGGTATATTATGGCATAATACTAATCGGGCGATCTGAAACGCCGCGCGGAAAAACCGCGCGGCGTTTCAGACATGATAACCACTTTGCAGATGATTATCATGGGGTACGGATGCGCGCAGCAAGACCGCACCGGGATAGTGCAGGTGCGGGAGCATGCCCGCCCCGCTGCGGCGCGGACGACAAGTTGGATGAGTTTTCAACAAACGCAAACGCCGCGCGGAAAACCCGCGCGGCGATAATTCTATTCATACGGTTACGGCAACAGTGGGGTTAATCGTCTTCCGTTTCGTCAAAGGGCAGCGCAATCCGGTTGCCGTCGTGCTCCCACAGCTTCTCCAACCGATAAAACTCGCGTTCCTTCGTGTGGAACAGGTGCACCAGCACCGTGCCGTAATCCAGCACGATCCAATGCGCGTCCTGTTGGCCGTCCTTTCGCAGCGGCTCAATGCCCGCTTCCGAAAGACGATCCTCCACTTCGTCCGCCAGCGCGCGTACCTGCAGCACGTTTCGGCCGCTGGCAATCACCATCGTGTCGGTAATCACAGTCAGGGCGGACACATCCAGCGCGACGATGTCCTGCGCTTTTTTCTCGTAGAGGATATTGGCGACTTTCAGAACGATTTCCTTTCCATCCATCAGGGCAATCTCTCCTTTATG
>JAQUXV010000057.1 GCA_028692205.1 Eubacteriales bacterium | reverse complement strand
GTATGCTCTGGGCGGGCCTTGGGGATATGCTGGCAAAATACATCGCGCTTTGCGAGTGGCGTATTTCCCACATCGTAACCGGCGAATATTACTGCGAGCAGGTCGCGGGGCTGATGCGCAGCTCTCTGAACAAAATCGTCGAAGCCGCGCCGCGGCTGATGACGCGCGACCCGGAAGTGATCGGCGCGGTTGCGGAAGGGCTGATCCTTTCAGGCATCGCGATGGCGTTTGCGCAGGTTTCCCGCCCCGCTTCGGGACTAGAGCATTATTTTTCGCATCTGTGGGAAATGTTCGCGTTGGACCGGGGACTGCCGCTGGAACTGCACGGCATTCAGGTGGGGGTCGGCACGGTACTCAGCTTGCGCATCTACGATCGGCTTCGTACAATGACACCCAACCGGCAGACAGCGGAAAACGCAATGCGAGCCTTCAAACCCGCCGAGTGGGAGCAGAATGTGCGCCGCGTTTTCGGGCGCGCGGCTCAAACGCTGATCGACAGCGAGAACCGTCTGTGGCATAAAAACGATCCCGTGAGCCATCAGGAGCGGCTGGAGCGAATTCTCGCAAACTGGGATGCGTTGAAAAGCATTATGGCGGAAGAGCTGCCCGACACGCAGACCATCCTTCGCCTGATGCGTTCCCTGGGCATGCCGGTACGCCCTGACGAAATCGGCGAAACCAGGCAGGATACGCTGGACGCCTTCCACTGTTCGCGCGAGATCCGCGATAAATACCTGACCAGCTCCCTGCTGTGGGACCTGGGCCTGCTGAACGATTTCCCGCTGGAAATGTAATGTCGAAAAAAGAGCGGTTTCCCCTTGTGGGAAGCCGCTCTTTTTTACTGCTCGTCTGTTATGTTAGTCAGCTGTTTCAGCCTGCGTTGTAACCGACGGGTCGCCCTGTGTGTCGGTCAGCGTTACGTTCAAGTTTTCATCCACATGGTAGGTGTATGTCACTGTCGCAATCGGAGTCTTTTCCCAGGAACGTTCGTATGCAAACGCGACCATCGCGTCGCCCTGCGCCACGCCCGTAAACACCCATGTATGCACGCCGCCCGCACCTGCCAGCATCCCATCCGTATCGGCGCTCGATTGGAAAACATCCCGCGCGAAAGTCAGTACGCTTTCGTCGCTGATGGTATAGGTCCATTCATACCCGGTAGTCGGGTTCTCCTCCAGAGTTACCACTGCTTTATCGGGCATATAGGCTTCGGGCACGCCCTCGATCCCCACAATGCTCACCTGTTTCTGGTCGTCTACCACGTAATTATAGCTTATCGTAGCCGCCTGTTCACCGCCATCCCAGGGCTGCGCAAGCGTCAGGGTTACGGTCGCCTGCCCCTCCGCAATCCCGGTAATGGTAAAACGGTGGGTGCCGCCCGCCCCGACAAGCCCCTCGGGGTTTGCGTCGGCGATATAGCCGTCGTCCGTAACGGCAATGATCGCTTCATCGCTGATTACATAGCTCCATGTGTATCCGGTGGTGGGATTTTCCTGAAGGGTAATACTGGCACTCTGCGCTTCTTCCGCCAGCGCCATGCCGCTGCAAAGCACCATCAGCGCAAGCATGAAAACGATTCCTTTTTTCAGCATGTAGTTACTCCTCCTTGACTCGGCCGGTAACCCGCCCGTTTTTGATGGGAACGATTGGCTTTCTGCCTTTATTATACGCCAACTCCGTCTATAATCCAATTGGTTGCGCGATATCTTTTACAGATTTGCGGACAAAGAAAATTGACTTTTTATCGCCTGTGAATTATCATCAAAGCGAAATCGGTACCCAATCGGCATAAGAGGAGGAATCCCTGATGGTTAAAAAGATCATGGTAATTTTGCTGATTCTGTCCCTGCTGATTCCCGCGGCCGCGCTTGGCGAAACAACCGCGCTTCCCTTCGGGCTTGCGCTCGGCATGGATATACCCGCAACGAAAGCCGCGTTTGCGGCGGATGCAACGCTCGCGGCGCAGGAGCCGGAAGAACTGGTTAACGATAGCGCCGTGGAGTACGACTTTACGGACGTTGCCATTCCGGGTACGGATATGACGGCGTACAACTTCAGCGTTCAGATTGACCAAAACAACAGTCAGCGCGCAGACAGGCTGACCATGCTCACCTTCGACGTTGAGCCCGGAGACAACAGCATTGCCACCTTCCGCACACTGCTGTCCGCGATGACCGCTTCACTCGGTGCGCCGGACAGCGATCCTTTCGACGAAAACGGCGTTGCCCAGTATGTGGAATGGGGTACGCTTTCGGCTTCATGGACAGCTGAAGACGTACGGGTTTCGCTGAGCCTTTCCCGCATGTACTCGGACAGCATCAATATTCTTTACTCTTCTCGCCTGAATTATGACGAGGCGGATCTAGCGGAATAACGCACGCGCGGCAAATCAAAACAATCGCAAAGCCGCTCCGTCCCATTGGGCGGAGCGGCTTTTTTGTACCGACATAACACAAGCGTCGGATAACCTTTTGTGCCTGCCGCGGCACAGCGTTATCGTTTCAATTCCAAAAACCCTGAAATGGCGACTCGGTTCCGGCCGGCTGTTCCTGCTAGAATCGCCTTCGCCTTGCCTTAGCACCCGCAAAGCGATTCAACCCGCGCATTCCTTCAGCAGCTAACGGCTGTGTTACACAATAATTTTTGCAGAACAACCAATCTCAGCTCCGGAACAACTTAACAGTCAATTTTCCATCGGAAAATTGAAATACCGCCTGGCGTTTTCGTAACATACGCCCTTCACGATAGTTGCGAGGCTTTCAAAGTCGTTGGGGTATTGCCCTTCCTCCACCCACTGCCCCAGCAGACGGCAGAGAATGCGGCGGAAATACTCATGCCGGGGATAGCTTAAAAAGCTGCGGCTATCGGTGAGCATGCCCACAAACCCGGCAAGATAGCCAAGGTTGGCAAAACTCGTCAGTTGGTCGGTCATCCCTTTCAGGTGGTCGTTAAACCACCACGCGGAACCGTGCTGTACCTTGCAGACGGCTTCGTCATTCTGGAAGCAGCCGCAAATGCTGTCAATCGCAGCATCGTCATTCGGGTTCAGGCTGTACAGAACGGTTTTCGGCAGCCTGCCGTCCGCCTCCAACGCGCCCATCAGCGCGGCTAGCTGCGCCGATGGCGTGTAGGTGTCGATGCAGTCGTATCCGGTATCCGGCCCGAGCCGGTCAAACATGGCGGTATTGTTGTCCCTGTGACAGCCAAAGTGAAGCTGCATCGTCCAGCCCATCCGCTTGTATTCGCCCGCGACAAATTGGATAAACGCGGTTTTAAATTTCAACTCGTCCTCGCCCGTAATCGGTTTTCCCGCCAGCCGGTCTGCAAAAATGCGCTCGATCTCGGCTTCGTCCGCAGGCACGTACATCGCGTAGTTGAGCGCATGGTCGCTCAGGCGGCAGCGATTTTTATGGAAAAACGCCATGCGCGCGCGGAGGGCTTCCTTCAGCGCGGCAAAAGTACCGATCTCCACACCGCTGGTTTCCGCCAGTTTGCCAAGGTATTCAAGGTAGGTCGGTTTCTCCAGGTTCATCGCTTTATCGGGCCGCCACGCAGGCAGTACGGCGGTGGTAAACGACGGATCTTCCGCCAGTTTCCGGTGCCACTCCAGCGTATCCACAGGGTCGTCCGTGGTGCAAATCAGTTCCACATTGCTGCGCTCGATCAGCCCGCGAACGCCGAATTCCTGTTTCCAAAGTTTCGCATTCACGGTATTCCACACGGTTTCCGCCGTCTCAAGCGACAGGGTTCCGTTGTAACCGAAAAAACGCTGAAGCTCCAGATGGCTCCAGTGGTACAGCGGATTGCCGATGGAAAGGCCGAGCACACGCGCCCATTCCCGGAACTTTTCATGGTCCGTCGCATCGCCCGTAATCAGATGTTCCGGTACGCCCGCGCAGCGCATGAGCCGCCATTTGTAATGGTCGCCGCCCAGCCACACCTGCGTTATGTTTTCATAATGGCGGTCTTCATAGATTTCACGGGGATTGATATGGCAATGATAATCGATGATCGGGCATTCGGCCGCCACTTCATGATATAGTTTCTTCGCCGTATCGGTGTCCAGCAAAAAATCTTTGCCCATAAATGTCTGCATCGTTCCGCTCCCTCTTTCGTTTCCACTTGCACGGTATTCTCTTTTGCTTCGGTAAGTGTAAACGCTTACGCATTTTCGAACAAAATTATACTCCTTTTTTCGGAAAAATCAAATCTTTCGTTGTGAAAATTATTGCTCTTCCCTTAAATTACCCGCATTCTCCGTATTGACGGAGCCTTCTTTCTGCTGTAGGATATCCGTATCGGGATGTAATCATTTACATCATCATCTACAAACCGGCGTGTTGCACGCCGTTCGGGAGGCCACCATGAAAAAAGCTTTGCAAATTCATCCGTCCGATAACGTCGCCGTTGCGCTGACCCCCTTATCGGCAGGGGAAACCATAACGCTGGATCATTTATCGATAACGCTTCGGGAAGATATCCCCGCCGGTCACAAATTTGCTTTGTCATCTATCAAGAAAGATGCCCGCGTCATAAAATACGGCCAACCCATCGGCACGGCCAAGGCAGACATTGACACGGGTATGCACGTACATACGCATAATCTTCGCACTCTACTTGCCGGTGAGCTTGAATACGCCTACCAGCCAACCGGCGCTGCGCTTGCGCCTTCCGAAAGTCGTGTATTCAACGGCTATCTGCGCACGAACGGGCAGGCGGGCATCCGCAACGAGCTGTGGATTCTTCCCACCGTAGGGTGTGTAAACGATGTGGCGGACGCGCTGGAGACGCGGGCGCAAAAGTTGCTGGGCGGCGCTGTGGAGAACGTGTGCGCGTTTCCCCACCCTTACGGCTGCTCCCAAATGGGCACAGATCAGGAAAACACGCGTCAACTGCTGGCCGATCTTGCCGTACACCCGAACGCGGGCGGCGTGCTTGTGCTCGGGTTAGGATGCGAAAACAGCGGCGTTGCCGAAATTCGCAAGCGTATGGGTGATTTTGATGAGACGCGAGTGCGCTTCCTCGTCGCGCAGGATGTTGACGACGAGCTTGAAGCGGGCATGGCTTTGCTGACCCAGCTTGCCGAACGGATGCAGGCCGACCACCGTGTGGAACTGCCGGTGAGTAAACTGGTTGTCGGCATGAAGTGCGGCGGCTCGGACGGTTTTTCCGGGCTGACGGCCAACCCGCTCATCGGCCGCTTTTCGGATATGCTCGTTTCCATGGGTGGGAGCACCATCCTGACCGAAGTGCCGGAAATGTTTGGCGCGGAAACGCTGCTGATGGCGCGCGCCAAGGATGAGGGTGTCTTTGAGGACACCGTTCACCTGATTAATGATTTCAAACATTATTATGAAGAGAACCACCAAACGATTTACGAAAACCCATCTCCGGGCAACAAAGCGGGCGGCATTTCCACTCTGGAAGACAAGGCGCTCGGCTGCACGCAGAAAAGCGGACAGGCGCCGGTATCCGCCGTATTGCCCTATACGGGCCGTGTTACAAAACCCGGCCTCAACCTGCTAAGCGGCCCGGGCAACGACCTGGTTTCCACAACGGCGCTGGCCGCGGCGGGCGCACAGCTCGTGCTATTTTCCACCGGACGCGGCACGCCCTTCGGCGGACCGGTGCCTACGCTGAAGCTTTCCAGCAACACAGCGCTCGCGCAGAAAAAAAAGAGCTGGATTGATTTTAACGCGGGCGAGCTGCTGGAAGGCCAAACCCTGAACGGCCTTGCGGAGAAGCTGATGGATTTGGTGGTTGCCACCGCCAGCGGCAAGCAATCCCGCAACGAGGAAAACGGTTATCAGGGCATTGCGATATTCAAGACCGGCGTAACCCTATAAAATTCAAAGCGCTGGTATTGGCACCGGCTTTGCTTGCCGCAAGTGGAAACATAAAGCTTTGTTCGTCCGTAAGGAACCTTCGGACTTTATACCCTCCTGAAAAGGGGGGCTATTTTTATCTATTGGTAAGGGCAAATGATAAAACACGCAGGCGCTGTCAAAGAGATAGCGCTTATAAGGGCTGTGGATGAACCGAATCTACTTCCGCTCCCCCTTCAGCACCTCCGCGGGCGTGCGGCATACGGCCCATATGCGTGGGCAGTGCGCCTTTCTTTTTCTTTGCAAGAAGCAAAAAGGAAGCCCCCTTTTCAGGGGGCGCAGGGGCACGGAACGCTCCGGCTCACGCTCATGGGTTCGGCGCTCACGAGGTTTGCCGGTATCAGCAGGTTTCTGCCGTATCTTTATCCAAGAGGGTACTCCCGCATGTAAGCCTCTTCCAGCCCGCATTCATCAATCAGCTTGAAAAGCGTATATCGGGAGCGGTAATCCTTCGCGCAGCGCATGGATAGGTTGAGGAGCTTTGCGTCCACGCCGAGCTCCTCCGCCGTCGTCGGCGCGCCCAGTTCCCGCATGGCCGAGAAAATCTTCTCATAGGACGGCAATTGGGCAATCACTCCGCGTATTTCCGCCTGTTGCGCCTGAGCCGCGCGTATACGGCGTTCCTGCTCCTCCCATGACAAAAAATCCTCAGGATTTTCGCGCATAATGCTTGTGCCGGCCTCCGCCTCAAAGGCGGTCAGCATCCACTGTTCACGCTCACCGCGCGTAAGCCGTTTCGCTTTTACGGCTTCCAGATCGATCCGGCTTAGATCCTCCCCGGCAAAACGGGTGAACATCGGCCAGCACAGAAGCGTCGCCACGCCGACAGACGCGCCGTGCGCGGGCGGGTGACGCCCGTGAATCAGCTGCATCATTTCCCAGTAATGGGCGATGTTGTGTTCCACCGAAGCAACCGCGCGCGTGTTGCCGATAATCATAATGGTTACGCCCGCCAACAGCAGCGCCTCGATCAGAATCCGGATCCCTTTCTCGCTCCGGCTGCGTATTTCCCCAATGTTATCCAGCAGTTTTTCCACTGCCTGCGTTACGATCTCGCCGCAAACGTCGCAGTAAACCTCGCCGTTGATCAGGCTGCCCAGCATCCAATCGGCTCTGGCAATATATTTACCCAGCACGTCGCCTACACCGGAGCAGACCATCGCGAGCGGCGCGGTTCGCAGTATGTCCGTATCGCAAACGATGATTTCCGGGCACACGCCCGCGCGGTGAATCTTTACGCCGCGCAGCAGCAGCGGAGCAACCACCGATGTATACCCGTCCATGGATGGCGCGGTGCCGACGCTGACAAACGGCAGTTTGCAGCGCATGGCGTTAATGCGGGTCGTATCGGTAATGCTGCCGGAGCCAACCGCCACCAGAAACTCTGTCTCCGGCTGAATGGTCAGCAGCACTTCGCCACAGGCCCGCTCGTCCGGTTCCATAACGCCGTCGCGGCGAATCAGGCATCGGGCCACCGTGAAGCCCACGTTAACAAGCGCCCTTTCCACTTGCTCACCAGCCAGCGGATAGGTGTTCTGGTCGGCTACCAGTACGCAATGCGTGCCCAGCCCGCGTTTACGGATAAACTGCGGCAGGCGCGGCAGCAGGTTCCGACCCACATAGATATCCTGCGTCGGCAATCGGTGCTCCAGCCCGCAATGACATTCGATGCCCGATATCGTCAGCCTGTCGTCCCGGTCGTAGGTTATCGTCGCGCCCATTTTCACTGCCTCCTTATCGCAGAAAGTCCTCCCGCATCGGTGTAAAAATGTCCAGCACCACTCCACGTTTTACACACACGCAGCCATGCTCCTCATTGGGCGCAAAGGCAAGCGTATCGCCCTCGCGCACCGTGTATTCCGCGCCGCCGACGGTAAAGATAAACTCGCCCTCTTTTACATAAGCACACTGCGTATGCGGGTGGCTGTGCGGAGCGCCCTTTGCCCCCGGCTCAAAACCGACTTCCACAACCATCTCGTCGGGCAGGTAAGCGAGCACCCTGCGGGTCACCCCGCCGCCCAAATTCTGCGCGCATACATCCGAATACCGTACTACTTTCGATTGCATCCTGCCGTTCCCCCTTTGTCCCTCTATTGATTATTCTGTTGGATTCTCACAGGTTTTAACACAGCGTTCAAAATCGACAGCACCAGCAACGCGGCAACGCCGAACAGGATCACGCTCATCCCGCCGGTAAACCCGTATGCGTCCGACACCACGCCCACCAGCGGCGGCATAATCATCGCGCCGACTGCGCCCAGTGCCAACAAAACGCTGGTTCCCATCGGATAACGGTTGGTGATATAACTCGCGTCGGAATAGATCATCGGGCAAATGCTGGCCATGCAGAACCCCAACCCCATAATGGCCAGGGTGACAACGATAATACTGTCGCCAAGCAGCAGCAAGGTAAAGAAGACCGCAACCCCAATACTGTCCAACATCATCAGGCGCTTCTGCGGCACTTTTCGCACCATTACCGCGCTTACCAGTCGCCCGGCTAAAATCACCGTCCACAGAAGCGTCGCCATCGTCTGCGAATAGGTTACCAGCGCATTTTGTCCCCCGGCGGCTGAAAACCGTTCCATCAGCGCAGGCTTGTTTTGCAGGTAGGTTACCAGCCAACCGTTAATGGCGTATTCTGCGCACAGATAAAAAAACATCATTCCGCCAAGAATCAAATACGTCCGGTTCCGCAGAAAAATCAGGCTCTTCTGCGTCTGATCCCGCCTGTCGGGCCTGTCCTGCGGCAGACGAAGGCGCGAGAATGCAAACGACACAACCGTCCCCATCACCGCAACCAGTACTACGGCCGCCTGCCACCCATCCACATGGACAGCCAGTAAAAAGAGCAGCGGAGCGCCGATAGCCCCTACAGCGAAAAAGCTGTGCAGCAGATTGCTGGCCGTCGGGCTGCCGCCGGTCGCGGTGTTGATGGTATAGTTATTGAAATTACCCACGCTTCCGCGCCCTATCCCTGAGAACGCGAAAGCCAGTATCAGCCATACGGGGTTGCCGGATACCAGCATCATGCTAAACCCCAGCGCCGAGGCGGCGCTTAGCAGCGTGATCGATCTGCGCCTTCCCAGCCAGAGTGGCACGAGGCCGCTGAGCAGGCTGGCAATCAGGTTTCCGGCGGAATGGCCGGAAAGCATCAGGCCGATCTGCGTATCGCTTAGCCCATATGCCGCTTTCAAATCCGGCAGCAGCGAGCCGATCATCATGGACAAGGTACCATTGAAGAAAAATGCGATAAAGCAAGTGGCAATAATTTTACGGGTATCGTCCGGCAGGTTCTTCAGGTATGAGCGCATGTACTCCGCTCCTGTTCAATAAGTAATTAAAACGTCAGGCTCGTATTTCAAGCAGTATCCGTAGGTTTAGACATTTATATTTGGTATAATGCGAAAAGAATCGGCGATCGTATCAAGGCTCTCCGGTTAGCCCGGCTCTGTTCTGGTAGCCTTTCAGCCCTCACAAAAACGCAATCGTCCCGGTTTCAAAAAACCATGAGTACGGCGGCGTTTCTTCTATGGTATTCGTACAAACCGGCGGCGGTAGAACTGTATCCCGGCAGATGACGCCTGTATGTGGCCTTCCCGCTCGTTTCTAAAAGCGGTTTGTTCGGGAAACCCTTGCCCGCCAGTTACTCAAACTGCTTCCAATGCACGCAAGCTGTTGCGTAAGCACTTACAATTATTGTATCCGCAATCTGCCCGGAATACAAGCCTCTTTATCACAATTTATTGATAAACCACTATAGATGTAACCCAATACCGTTGAAAGGGTCCGGCCGAGCAATGATTTTATTACAATTTATTAACATTCATCAGGTTCGACGTTATCCGTTCTGTTTTCCTGATCGCCAGAAGGCTTCTTTCTATTATTTACCAGAGTGCAAACAATAATATGAGAACGGAGCACGCCTTATGGTTGTAAAAGCCGGTTTCCGCGGGCATGTATAAAGCCCTGCCCGCACAAGACGGGCAGGGCATATAGCCGTTTAATTTGGTTTACCGGGTCAGCAAGGTGGTCTCGGTTTCCTTGTCGAAGAAATGCAGGTGGTTCACGTCGAACGCAACCTGAATCTGCTGGCCGGCGCGGCTGGTGGTACGCGGGTTAACGCGAGCGATGATGTTTTCATCCTTGCCGCTGGTCTTGAGGTACAGGTAGGTCTCGGAGCCCATCAACTCGGTAACTTCCACATCGCAGTTGATGACCGCGTTGGGAGCAGCCTGCACAAACACGTCTTCATCGTGGATGTTCTCAGGACGGATGCCCATGATCACTTCTTTGCCAATGCAATCCTCGTCGGCGAATTTCGCCAGCTTGCTGGGCGGAATCACGATCTTGTTATCGCCGAACTTGGCAACGACATCCTTGTCCTCTTTCTCCAGCTTCACGTTGAAGAAGTTCATCTGCGGGCTGCCAATGAAGCCGGCAACAAACAGGTTGGTCGGATAGTCGTACAGGTTCTGCGGGCTGTCCACTTGCTGGATGATACCGTCTTTCATAACCACGATACGGGTGCCCATCGTCATGGCTTCCGTCTGGTCATGCGTAACGTAGATGAAGGTGGTCTGCAGGCGCTGATGCAGCTTGGTAATTTCGGTACGCATCGCAACGCGCAGTTTCGCGTCCAGGTTGGACAGCGGTTCGTCCATCAGGAAGACCTTCGGCTCACGCACGATGGCGCGGCCCAGAGCAACACGCTGGCGCTGGCCGCCGGAAAGCGCCTTGGGCTTACGGTTGAGCAGGTGGTAAATATCCAGCACTTTGGCGTTTTCTTCCACGCGGGTTTTAATTTCCGCCTTGGGCACCTTGCGGAGCTTAAGGCCGAAAGCCATGTTGTCGAAAACGGTCATGTGCGGGTACAGCGCGTAGTTCTGGAAAACCATGGCGATGTCGCGGTCCTTGGGGGCTACGTCGTTTACCAGACGATCGCCGATGTACAGTTCGCCGCTGGAGATTTCTTCCAGGCCAGCCACCATACGCAGGGTGGTGGATTTACCGCAGCCGGACGGGCCTACCAGAACAATGAATTCCTTATCTTCGATGTCGAGGTTAAAGTCGCTGACCGCTGTTACGTTACCAGCGTATACTTTGTAGATGTGCTTGAGGGATACGCTTGCCATGTCAAAGTCCTCCTGTTACTATATATTTTGTCCCATGTTCATGGCAGCCAGCCAAAGGCGAGGGACAACTCAATGCCTAAGCTGCTAGAATGTAGGGGTAATGGTCTGACTTTTTCCTCCAAGGGCTAGCACGC
>JAQUXV010000056.1 GCA_028692205.1 Eubacteriales bacterium | reverse complement strand
CACGACCACGGCGGCAAAGGGTGCTTTTCTCTCGCCGAACGGACGGCGGATATGTGATTCCCCTTTCGCATCTTTTCGCCGAAACCGTACTGCAGCCGTGAACCGGGACTACGAATTCGCCGGGGCGTAGAAAAGGCTCCAAATCGGAGAGCTTTTCGCGTTGTTTTTATTTTATGAGGATTAGTTTGAGATGTTACTTCACACGGTGTCCGGCCTGTGCCGGGCCGTGGTTCGATAGCGATCCGCAAAGGCAAGAGCGGGAACTGCCATATGGCAGTTCCCGCTCTTGCCTTTGCCCCTGAACCGAGGCAGTTATTTGCTTGAATAATGGTCGATAATCGTCGCGACGATGATGATAAGGCCGATGGCAAACGTCTGATAGAAAGACTGCACGTTGCACAGGGTGAGGCCGTTATTGAGCGCCTGCAGGATCAACACGCCGATGATCGTTCCAATAATGCTGCCCTTGCCGCCCGCCAGTGAAGCGCCGCCGATAGCCGCCGCCGCGATTGCATTCATCTCGTAGGAGGCTCCGGCCTGCGGGTCCGCCGCCGCCAGCCGCCCCAGATAGATCAGGCCCGCCAGCGATGCGGAAAATCCGCTTAACGCGTAGGTGGCGATCTTCACGCCGCGGGTATTGATGCCGGAAAGGCGTGTGGCTTCCTCATTGCCGCCAATGGCGAAAATGTGCTGGCCATACCGGGAAAAACGGATTAATAGATAAATCACCACCGCGAATGTCAATAAAATGATGATCGGGATCGGGAACACCCCGTTAAGCGAGCTCATAAAATTGACGAACGGACTGGAGAAACCACGTACCGGAAGCCCATCGGATATAATGAGCGTAAGACCGCGGAAGAGGCTCATGCTGCCCATGGTGACCAGAAAGGGCTGCAAATTGAGATAGCTGATCAGTACGCCGTTCAACGCACCCGCCCCCGCGCCCATCAGCATTCCCAGCAGCACCGCAATCCACGGGGACATGCCCGCGTCCATCATCTGCGCCATAATCATGGAGCTGAACGCGATAATGGAACCTACGGAAAGGTCGATACCGCCGGTGATAATGACCGCCGTCATGCCGATGGCGATGCAGCCGTTGATGGCGGCCTGCTGGAGAATATTCATCCAGTTGGAACCGGTGAGAAACTTGTTGGATAGCAGGCTGAAAATGACCGATAGCAGGATCAGGCATCCCACGATGCCGAACTTGCGGGTGACGTTCTCATTTTTAAGCAGGCGGCTCACCGCTTTGGACTTGTTCATGTCAGTTCCCTCCTATGGCATAGTGCATAACGCCTTGCTCGGTCGCGTCCCGGCCTGTGAGCCTGCCTGTGATGCGCCCTTCGTACATCACGATGATCCGGTCGCTTAAACTCAGTATTTCAGGCATCTCTGAGGAAATCATGATGATCGACTTGCCTTGCGCCGCCAGCCGCTTCATCAACTGATAAATTTCATTTTTCGCGTTGACGTCGATACCGCGGGTCGGCTCGTCCAGTATCATTATATCGGGAGCCGTGTTGATGGCCTTGGCAACCACCACTTTCTGTTGGTTGCCCCCGCTCAGGCGTGAAGTTTGCATATTGTTGTTATCGGGGTGGATATCCAGTGTTTTTGTAATTTTATCCACCATTCGGTTTCGCTTACCAAAACAAAGCCACCCACAGCGGGTGTAGCTTTTCAGGTTGCTCAGCGCCACATTTTCGTAATTGGTCAATCCGCTCACGAAGCCCTGCAGTTTCCGATCCTCCGGAATCAGCATCATGCCGGCCGCGATTGCGTTCTTGGGGGATTTAACGACCGTTTTGCGGTCGTGGATGGTCACTGCACCGGTCGCACCCTGATCGGCGCCGAAAACAGCGCGCATCAGTTCCGTCCTGCCCGCGCCCACCAGCCCGTAAAACCCGAGGATTTCGCCCTTATGCAGGCAAAAGCTGATGTCGTTAAAGCGTTTGCCGTCCGAGAAATTTTCAACCGACAGCACCACTTCGTCGGTGCTCTCCGTAGTTGCGTTGAAGCGTTTATCGCTGATGTCCCGCTCCGTCATCAAACGAATCAGTTTTTCCTTGTTCAGTTCGCCTACAGGCGCAGTCGCCACATAGCGGCCGTCGCGGAACACCGTGGCCCGGTCGCAGACTTCGAAAATCTCGTCTAACCGGTGGGAAATATAAATGATTGATTTCCCCTGAGCCTTCAGGGAATGGATTGTTTTAAACAGCTGTTCCGTTTCGCGCATCGTGAGGCTCGCGGTCGGTTCATCCAGTATCAGCACGCTAAACTCATTCAGGAGCGCTTTGGCAATTTCCACCATCTGCATCTGGGCGGTGGAGAGACGGCGGGTGACGGTGGACGCGGAAAACTCCGCGTCCAGCTTTTTCAGCATCTCGTCGGCCCGCTTCACCATGGTGGCAAAATCCACCTTGCCCAACCGGGAGACGGGCTCGTTGCCCAGAAAAATATTCTGGGCAACGGTCATCTCCGGGATCAACTGCAGTTCCTGATGGACTTTCACGATACCGTGCTGTTTGGCGGCAAGAGGCGACTTAAACAGGACGGGTTCCCCGTTCAGCGTAATCGTTCCTCCGTCCGGCCTGTAAATACCTGAAACGATGTTCATCAGCGTGGATTTTCCGGCGCCGTTTTCACCCAGCAACGCGTGTACTTCCCCGCGTTCCAGTTCGAAATGCACGTTGTCCAGCGCCTGTATGCCGCCGAAACGCTTGCTGACGCCCTCGATTTCCAGCACGCAATGGTGTTGCTTTTCCACAGAGGATCCCACCTTAAAAATACAATCGGTTCTTATTTGCCGTATTCGGCCGCGTTATCCGCGTCCACAACTTCGATGGGGGTGGATACGACCTTGGGGAGTTTCTGGCCCGCAAGCAGGCGCAGGGCGACTTCCACGGCGGCAGCGCCGTTGGTGGCGGGGAACTGGTCGACCGTCGCGGTCAGTTCGCCGGCTTTGATGGATTTGTAGGCGTCGCCGGTGCCGTCCACGCCCAGCACGATCACTTTACCCAGCAGGCTGCGCGCGCGCAAGGCTTCCACAGCGCCCAGAGCCATGTTGTCGTTACAGCAGTAGAGGGCGCTCACGTCGGGGTTGGCCGTCAGGATATCGGTCGCCACGTTAAGGCCCTTCTCGGTTTCATAATCTGCGGGAACGCTGGCTACGATTTCGATATCAGGGTACTTCTCCGCCAATTCCTGCTTAAAGCCGTTCACACGCTGGATGGAGGTAAATGTACCCGCCACGCCTTCAAGAATGGCAACCTTGCCCGCGCCGCCGATTTTCTCGGCGATGTAATCGGCGGCTTTAATGCCGATCTCAATCTGCAGGCCGCCGACGAACACGTCGCAATCCGCAATGTATTCGCAGTTCGCATTCACGATGGGGATCCCAGCGGCTTTCGCGGTCGCTACGGCGCCGTCCAGACAGTCGTTGGTCAGCGGCGAAAGGATCAGCGCGCTGTACTCGTTCTGGATCATAGTTTCGGCGATGGAAAGCTGGCCGGCGGTGTCGGTTTCGGTGCGGGTGGCCTGGATGTCGATGGTCGCGCCGTACTGGGCGCCCATTGACGTCATGCCGTCGCCCAGCATCAGCCAGAATTCGTTGGCCTGGTTTTTGAGGATCGCGCCGATGGATACGTTGCCGGGAAGCGTCAGGGTATCCAGCGCGCCGTACTGCGCCGCGAGGTCCGTATACGCGATGGTATCGGTCTCCTCGTCGGGGTTGAATGCTGCGGATTCCGCAAACGCGCCTGTGAATACGCACAGCATGCTCAGGGACAGAATGATCGCCAACAGTTTTTTCATGGGTTTTTCCTCCTTGTGTTTATGTGTTCGACAGAGGTTTGAACCAACCCCTGCTGAATCCTCATTTCTCCGGGAAGCGGCGCATCGAGAGGGTTACCGCCTCAGCCCAGCGTTTCAGCCTGCGTTCACGCCACGGTTTGCTGGCGGTGGGCAGGTATTCCCGGCCGGCACGGCCGGTAAAGAGCGTTTCCCGCTTCCACACGCCCGCCGCAATGCCTGCGGCATAAGCCGCGCCGATGCCGGAAAGCTCCGCCGCAAATGCGGCCCGTACCGGCACATCGGCCAGATTGCTTTGGAAGCGCATTAAATATTCATTGCCCGTCGCGCCGCCGTCCACCCGAAGTTCGCGCACGGCGAGGTCCGCATCCTCCCGCATGGCGGCAAGCACGTCCGTAATCTGGTACGCAATGGACTCCAGCCCCGCCTTTACCAGCTCCGCCCGCCCCGTGGAAAGCGACAGGCCAACAATGATCGCACGGGCGTCGCTTTGCCAATACGGCGCGCCCAGGCCCGTAAACGCGGGCACAAGTATTGTTTCATCTTCCGGGTTCGCCTTTTCCGCCAACGCGGAGGTCTCCTGCGGGCTGCCGATCCACCCGGCTTTCTCCTTCATCCATGTCACGACCGAGCCGCTATGGTTCACATTGCCTTCCAGCACGTAGTCCACATGCCCGTCCATACCCCATGCCACGGAGGTTGCCAGCCCATGGCGGCTTTCCAGCGGGTTGTGCCCGACATTCATCATGATGGAGCTGCCGGTACCGTAGGTTGCCTTCACCGTTCCCTTTGCGTGGCAGCCCTGCCCAAAGAGAGCGCAATTGCTGTCTCCCATCACGGCATGAATGGAGACCGGTTTTGGCAGAGCGCCTTCAAAATCCGTTTCGCCAAAACGCGAATCCGACGGCATCACCTCGGCCAGCGCACGCACGGGCACACCAAACCGGCGGCAGATTTCCGCATCCCATGTAAGGGTGTGAATGTCAAACGCCTGTGTGCGCGCAGCGTTGGAAACATCGGTGGCAAACCGGCCCGTCAGCTTGTATAGCAGCCAACTGTCCACCGTGCCGAGGCACGCGCCGCCTGTTTCGGCAGCCACCTGCGCGCCCGGGGTATTTTCCAGAAGCCATGCCCATTTTGCAACCGTGAAATACGCCGACAACGGCAGCCCCGTCCTTTGCCGGATCAGGTCGGCATACCCGGCAATCTCCGGCCGTCGGCAAACCGCCTCCGCCCGAGCACAGTGCCACACCACCGCATCGGCTAGCGGGAGCCCGGTTTCGCGGTCCCAAAGCAACGCCGTTTCCCGCTGATTGCTGATTCCGACGCAGACGATCTTTGCCGGATCTATGCCTGTCTGCTGTAAAAGAGCCTTCACAGCCCCAATCGTGTTGCGGTACAGGTCCATCGGCCGGTGGCTCACCCAACCCTCGGCATTAATCAGCTGTTCGTGCGGTAGCGCAGCGCAGGCAAGCATCGCGCCCGTATCGTCGCACAACAGCGCCTTGGTGCCCTGCGTGCTCTGGTCAATCCCGAGTACGTAATTCATATTTCGTCTCCCGCATGGCCGCCTATATGGCCGGGCCGTTGATTGCCTAACCCAGCAAATTCTTCGCCTGTTCGGCGATACCTGCGGGGTTCAGACCATAATAATCGAATACCTGGGCAGAGGTGCCCGCAACAACGGGCGCGTCCGGCAGGGCCAGATTCAGCACCCGCCTGAGGCAATTGGCCGATACCACCTGCGCCACCCGGGCGCCTAATCCCCCATAGGGCGAGTGCTCTTCCACCGTTACCACCGCCTCCGCGTTCCGTGCCGCAAAGAGCACTGCTTCCTCATCCAACGGCTTAACGGCATGAACGTCCAACACAGTCGCCGCAATCCCTTCCTCCGCCAGCAGATCGGCGGCTTTCAGGGCGGGATAGGTCATTTCTCCGCACGCAATCAACGCGATCCGCCCTCCCTGCCGCAATACCGACGCCTTATTCAGCTCAAAGGGACAGTCGTCCTCGGTATAGATATCCTCCACCGCATTGCGACCCACGCGGATATAGGCGGGCAATTCGTCCTCAAGCAGCGCTTCGATCAGCTTGCGTGTCTGGTGTCGGTCGCTGGGGCAGTACACCCGCATGTTGGGGATGGCCGCCATGGCGGCAAAATCCTGTGCGGAATGATGGCTCATCCCCAGAGAACCGTAGCTTACGCCCCCGCTGATGCCAATGAGCTTAACATTCACGTTGGAGTAAGCGCAATCGATCTTCGCCTGCTCGTAACTCCGCGTGGAGAGAAAACACGCCGGGGATGCGGCATAGGGTTTCAGTCCGCATTTCGCCATGCCCGCCGCCGTGCCCACCAGATCCTGCTCGGCAATCCCCATTTCCACAAATCTTTCGGGAAACGCTTCGGCAAAGGGTGTCAGCGAGGCGCTCCCGCGGGAGTCGCTGCAAAGCACCACGATACGGTTGTCCGTTTCGGCACGGGCCATCAGCGTATCGCAAATCGCCTTCCGGTTGGGTATCTTATTCATCAAGCGCACGCTCCCCCGCTGCTGCAAGCTCGGCAAAAGCCTGCACAAACTCGTCGTCCGTCGGCATGCGGTGATGCCACTCGGCCCGATTTTCCATAAAGGAGACGCCGCAGCCCTTCACCGTATGCGCCACAATCACCGTGGGCTTCCCCTTCGTCTGCTTCGCCTGTGTAAAAGCCTCATGCAGCGAAGCCGGGTCATTGCCGTGGGCGGGGATTGCGTGCCAGCCGAAAGCCGACCAGCGTTCCAACTGTGGGTCCTGAGTCATCACGGTTTCGGTAGGCCCGGAAATTTGCAGTCCGTTGCGGTCCACCACCGCGCAGAGGTTATCCAGCTTGTAATGGCCCGCAGCCATGGCCGCCTCCCACACCGAACCTTCCGCCAGTTCCCCGTCGCCCAGCACCGTGTACACCCTCGCGGATCGCCCAAGCATCCGCTGCCCAAGCGCCATGCCGACGCAAACCGGCAAGCCGTGCCCCAGCGAACCGGAATTCATTTCAATGCCCGGCAGTTTATTGTTCGGGTGCCCAATGAACGGGGTGCCGACAGTGCCGATGCTGCCAAGCACCTCGTCCAAAGAGAAGAAACCCTTTTCCGCCAGCACCGCATAGTATGCTTCCACGGAGTGCCCTTTGCTGAGCACGAACAGGTCGCGTTCCGGATCGTTTTGGTTTTCGGGCGAGATTTTCATCTGGCGGAAATAGAGCTCCGTCAGGATGTCCATCACACTCAGGTCGCCGCCGATATGGCCGCCGCCTGCGCTGCGGATGATGCGAAGCGTATCGGCGCGAAGCTTCGCCGCCAGTGCCTTACTATTTTTCATGCGCGTCCCCTTCGGTTCACTTCGTCCCGCGGAGCGGTCGGTTAATGCTTCAGGCCATCGAAATAATCAAACCCGATACCGTAGATGGAAGCCATATAGCGGAGTTCTTCCGACCAGTCTCCAAAGCAGAGCGTGTAATGGTGGCCGACCGTATGCTGGAGAAACTCGTCGATGTCCCCCTCGAATTCCAGCCCGAAACCTGGCCAGCGCTGGCCCAGCGCCTCATCCGGCCGCACCTCGCGGGGGCAGGTTTTCGCCCGCGCCACATGGAAGCGAAGGGTATCCTCGTTTCCGCCTACGCGCAGGATGGTCACTTCACGGCCGTTTTCCAGGTCAAAGCGCACACAGCCGCCGCGCTGCTTATCGGTGCCGTGTTTCATGTAATCCACAACAACGCCCTCATCGGCGGTTGCATCCGGGTTGGGCCAGATTTCCACAGGCTGGCTGCGATCCGCCAACGAAACGGGAGCCGTGCCGCAATTGAAGAAGGTGAGGCGGTGTTTATCTTTGCTGAGCTTGGCAATGTCCGCGAAAAACACCTTCTGGTTGGAAAGACGGCTCAGCAACAGCATGGAGAGCGCCGCGGGCACGTCCGCCTCGCAGGCGGTGAGGATGCCCGCCTCATTGAGCAGGCAGGTGGCGATGCAGGCCGCATATTTATAGCCGTAAATTTCGCTAGCCATTTCCGGCATGCACTTGTTGGCAAACACTTCTACCCCGTACATTTCTTTAAGGCGTTTGAATGCCAGATACATTTTCGCCTGCGAACGGAATACATCCGAGCCGATATATTCGCCGGTGGGTTCGTATTTCCACACGATACGGTCAAATTTCGTTTTAAATTCCTCGGCGACGGCGTCCGCCTCCTCATCGGTGATATGCTTCATCTCGGTAAACACCTGCACGGTATCGTACTGCGGAAAATCGATACCAAAGGTGCGCTTCCAACTGAATTCGTTCACCTGGGTCTGGTACATCATCATGCACTTGCCGCCGATGGTGGCGATCTTCTGATTGCGAATCGCCTTTACAACGTGCGCAGCGTTGACATACTGGAGAATCTTACGGATGTTCTCCTCCTCCCGGGCGCTGCCGTAGAGGTACAGGAATTTCTTTTTCATTTCCTGTAATACGTAGTGGATCTGGATGGACGCGCCGAAATTTCCGTTGGCGATTTCTTCCGATTCCCCAAACAGAATAAACGGGATGCACAGGTCATTGACGGCGGAAATGGCGTGGGAGGAAAACACCCACGTGCCCACGATCAACAGGAGCGCATCGGCTCCCTCCACCTCCATACGGTGTGCTTCCTCCCGAATTTTATTTTCCTCAAAAAGCACGTCCTTGCAGATCATCGTGTTCAGGTTCTGCTCTCCAGCCAGGCGCTGCTCCAGATAGGCCACCATTTCCCGTATTTCATCCTTCTGGTGGTTGACTTTGGCAATGGCAATCACTCCGATGGTAGGCTTGCTCATAAACATCCTCTGCTTTCCGCCCTCGCGCAACGCAAGGTCTATCTTGATTCAGTGGATATAAAAACGTTTTTATATCCGATATACGAAAACGTTTTTATATTCCAAATAATAGCAATCCCTCATATGGGAAAAAGTAAAAACGTTTTTATATCTGTGAAGATTATATCATAGCCCGAACGGATGTCAATACCTTTTTGAAATTTTACCAAATGTGCGATCGTTATCCGATTTTATGCTTCCAAAGCCAAAGAGCGTCCCGCCGGAACGCACAAAGAACGATCATCGGCGTTACCGTCTTGCGGTTCTGAGCGGGATGATGCTGCTGCGAAGCACCAGTTCCGGAATAAAACGGATATCCTGTACCGTAGAGCTGTTCTTATCAGACAGTTGTTCCATCAGAATTTCGGCTCCGGCCCGGCCCACCTTCCCCTCCATCATTCGGACGGAGGAAAGATGTAGCATGTTCATTTCATCCAGATTATCCATACCGCTTAATGAAATGTCATCCGGTACAACCACCCCGCTGTCGCGGCACTGTTCCCAAAAGCCCAGCGCCTGCAAATCGTTGGAGGCTACCATAGCGGTTGGCCTGTCCTCCATGACCAGGATGGTTCTGGCTGTTTCCCGCCCATGGTTTTTCGTATAATTTTTCCAAAAGACCAGTTTTTCATCATAAGGCAGTCCGTGTTCGCTAAGGGCGTTACGATAGGCGTTGAAGCGCTGTAAATAAACATCGATACCGGGTTCACCCGCCAGATAGGCGATGCGCTGATGCCCCTGCCGGATCATCTCGGTCGTCATGGCGTGAATGCCGTGGTAAACATCAATGGAAATGGTGCTGAAACGCCGATCCTGCATACTTGCCCAGTTGGTGTTGCACATGCCGCACAGCACCACAGGCGCATTACAAGCGTTGATGGCGTCCAAAAGTTCCTGCTCATAAGAAAAGTGGATTAAAAACAGACCATCGACCAGATGCTCCCGAAGCATCCGCACGGCGCGCAATTCCCCTTCCAGCGTGCCATTCGTGTAAAACAGCACCATGGAATAATCATAGGTGCTCGCATATTCCTGCACGGCTTCAATCATCCCGACATAGATGGCGTTGGCCGTGTCGGGAATTGCAAGCATGATCATACCCGTGCGCGTGGTTTTCAAGGTTCGGCCCGCGCGGTTGGGAATATAATTCAGCTCCAAAAGCGCTTTTTCGATTTTTTTGCGTGTATCGGCCTTAATGTAACCGGTATTGTGAATAACACGGGAAACCGTTCCCGGCGCGACGCCCGCATGCCTGGCAACATCCAGAATCGTAACCGTTTCATTCTTCATGCGCGATCTTCCCCTACCCTAACCACCGGTTATTTGTCACTACATTATAACCATAGGTTTCCATTTCGTCAAAGGCTTCGGCAACAACGTGCATTCTTGCAGGGTCGGCCGCGGTTCAGGCTGGCTGCCGTGCGCCGCCCGCCTTTTTATTCTGCCCTGCCATGTGCCCGGGTAACGGTGTGTTCTGGCTTCCGATCGGATAACGGAACGGTCGTCTTGGAGCCGGTGCCATAGCCTCACGAATACTCTTCCAATTTTTCAAAAAGGAATTCCGTTCTGCACGGGGAACTTACTTGAAGAACGACGAGGGGCGATACGCCCCGCGAAAGGAACGATAGTATGAGCGATCTTCACCCCGCTTTCCGGACGCTCGTTTCGGAACGCCCTGCCCTGAACAGCATGGAAAGCGCGCTGCAAACGGCGTATGAGACAATTTTATCCTGCTTTCAAAACGGCGGCAAACTGCTTTTGTGCGGCAACGGCGGCAGCGCTTGCGACAGCGAACACATCGCGGGCGAACTGATGAAGGGCTTCCTGTTGCCTCGCCCGCTGACCACCGCGGAGAAAACGGCGTTGGCAATAGCCGGGGACGACGGTAAAATCGCCGCCCGGCTGCAGCGCGCGCTGCCAACCATCGTGCTGAGCGGTTTGCCCGGCATGAGCACGGCGTTCGCCAACGATGTGGACGGCGATTTGACCTTCGCCCAGCAGGCTTTCGCCTATGCGCGGCCCGGGGATGTGCTGTTGGGGATTTCCACCTCCGGAAACGCGAAAAACGTATGCTCGGCGGTGATCGCCGCAAAAGCGAGGGGCGCGAAAACCATAGGCCTGACAGGCGAAGGCGGCGGCAGGCTGGCGGCCCTTTGCGATGTGTGCCTGAAGGTGCCCGAGCACGAAACCTACCGCGTGCAGGAGCTGCATCTGCCCGTTTACCACGCGCTGTGCATCGCGCTGGAAACCACCCTGTTTGCCGGAGGAAAAGAAGCATGAGCGTTTACGTCGGCATGGACATCGGCGGCACCAAATGCGCGGTGAGCATCGGCGCGCAGACGGAGGAGGGCTTCAGCATCGTTGCCCGTGAGGAAACCCCCACCCCCAAAGCCCAGGAGGCCGCCATCGACTGGCTTTGCAGCCAGGCGGAAAAGCTTTGCGAGGGGCAAACCATCGCGGGCGTCGGCATCAGCGCGGGTGGCCCGCTGGACGCGGAGCGGGGCGAACTGCAAAACCCGCCCAATTTGCCGGGCTGGCAGGGCCTGTCGCTGACCGGGATTGCAAGTAAGCGGCTGCACGCCCCCTGCGTGCTGGAAAACGACGCCA
>JAQUXV010000055.1:9999-11317 GCA_028692205.1 Eubacteriales bacterium | reverse complement strand
GCGGAGATGCGTATGGCGGCAACCATTCAGGACGTGGCAAAGCTAGCGGGGGTAAACCCTTCCACCGTATCCCGCGTGCTTAACGATAAAGCAACCATTACCGAGGAAACCAAAGAGAAGATATACGAGGCCATGCGGCAGTTGGATTACCACCCCAACAGCCTGGCGCGCAGTCTGGCCAGCGGCCTGAGCGGCGCCATCGGCGTGGTGGTGGACGCACGGGATGCCGACGCTTTCAGCAACGTGTATTTCAGCCGCAGCCTTTTCGCCATCGAGCAGGTGGCGCAGGCGGCGGGCTACAACGTCATCATTTCCAACAGCGCCCGGCGCGCGGCGGGCTCCGCCTCCATCGAAAACCTGATGCTGGAGCATAAGGTGGATGGGCTGATTTTGCCGCCCTCCACGGTAAAACCCGCGCTGCTGAAAAAGATCGGCGCTTTCCCCTGCGTGGTGCTGGGCCAGCCGGACACCTCGCGGGAGGGCGTAAGCTGGGTGGACGTGAACAACACGCAGGGCGCGTCGTTGGCGGTGGAACACTTATACGCAAAGGGCTACGCCCGCGTCGCCTATCTGGGCGGCAACGAGAACGCGGGCTTTGTGAAAAGGCGCGTTAAGGGGTATGGCACGGCGCTGCGCTCGGGCGAACCAAAGCTGGTTTTCGCCACCGACGGCAGCGCGGAGCAGGCCGGGCAGGCGGCGCTTGGCGCCGTCGGCGGCCCGACCCCGCCGGACGCCTTTCTCTGCAACGACAACCTGACCGCCTTCGGTGCCCTGCGGGCGCTGAAAGCCGCCGGGTACCAAATACCCAACCAAATCGGGCTGGTAACGTTCGATAACGACCCGCTCGCCCCCTATACCGATCCGCCGCTGACGGCGGTAAACGTGGATACCGCCATGCTGGGCGAGGAAACGGCGCGGCTGCTGTTTCAGCACATCCGGCACCATGCGGCCAACCGCCAGACCCTGTTATGCACCTCGCTGATCGAGCGGGAATCAAGCCATAGGATGTGAAAAGATGAACCTGTCCGCTGTAAACCACGAATCTTCTTTGCCCTTTAGGCAACCGCTTGCACGAAATCAAATCCATTTCCGTTTGCTGACCGCACAGGACGACTGCGCCTCCGTTACCCTGCGATATTGGAAGCGCGACCGGCCTTCGGAGCGGCACAGCGCCGCGCTTGCCGTGCGGTACCGGGACGGTTTGCGCGCCGAATGGGTGTGCGACGTGCCTTTCCCGGAGGAAGCGCACTACATTAAATACTATTTCGTTTTGCAGGGGTTGGACGGCGACGCCGTATGCTACTGCGAGCACGGCTTT
>JAQUXV010000055.1:8370-9899 GCA_028692205.1 Eubacteriales bacterium | reverse complement strand
GGGGATTACCCCTACATGCCGCGCCTGCGCACCGCCAACCCCGAGGTGCGGGAATATCTCCTGCGCGTAATGCTCCACTGGCTGGCGGAAGCGAACATCGACGGCTGGCGGCTGGATGTGGCGGACGAACTGGACAACAGCACGCTGCGCTACCTGCGCGAGGGCGTAAAGGCCCGTTACCCCAACGCGCTGCTGCTGGGGGAAACCTGGGGCGACGCGAGCCGCATGGTTTGCGAGGGCGACCAGCTGGACTGCGCCATGAACTATCTGTTCCGCGACGCGATGGTCGACTTCTTCGCCAAAGAGCGCATCGACGCTGAAATGCTGGCCAACCGTCTCGGCCATATGTTGATGAAGTACCCGGACGCGGTGAACCTGCGCATGTACAACTGTCTGGACAGCCACGACACCGCCCGCTTTTTAACCGAGGCAAACGGCGAAACCGAACGGCTGAAGCTGGCGATCGCCTTCCAGATGCTGTTTCCCGGCAGCCCCGCCCTGTTCTACGGGGACGAGCTGGGCATGGCGGGGGAAAACGATCCCGGCTGCCGCGGCGGCATGGCGTGGAATCATCCCGACGCCGAACTGCTCGACTGGACGCGGGAGATGATCGCGCTGCGCAGGCAAAGCGAGGCCGTGCGGCGCGGAAGCTACCGCGCCCTGCCCTGCGGGGACGGGGATGTGTTTGCCTTTGAGCGGCGCATGCCCGGCGAACGGCTGACCGCGGTGTTTAACCGCTCGGGCAGCCAAAAAACACTGGACTTCGCGGACGGGGTGGGAACGGTTACCGTTCCACCGCGGTCCGTAAAGATCATACATTAAGGAGGAACAATCCCAATGCGTAACATCAAGAAAGTGCTGGCGCTTCTGCTGGCTGCCATGCTCTGCCTGTGGGCGAGCGCGGCTTTCGCGGAAACGGCCGACGAACCCGTAACCATCAACTTCTGGCATCATTACAGCGCCCAGTCCGCGGAGAACGAAACGCTGATGAACGTGCTGATTCCGGAATTTGAAAGCGAAAACCCCGGCATTACGGTGAACGCCGTATCCCACGAATGGGCCGAGCTGCACGACAAGGTGCTGGTAAGCGCCAGCTCCGACAGCCTGCCGGACGTGGTTCGCTGCGATATCGCGTGGCTGCCCGAGTTCCAGAAGATGGGCATCCTTGTCGCGCTGGACGAGGCCATGAGCGACTTTGCGGATGTCAGCGGCAATCTGCTGGACAGCGCCATGTCCACCGCGAAGATCGGCGATCATTATTACGCGCTGGCGCTGAACACCAACAGCAAAATCATGTTCTACAACACCGCCATGCTGGAGGCGGCGGGCGTAACCGCGCCCACGACCATGGCGGAGTGGGCGGACGCCGTAAAGGCGATTGCCGGCACGAACGCCAACGGCCAGCAGGTGTGGGGCTGGGACGAGCCCGCCGTGAGCGGCTGGAACGTATGCCCCTTCATCTGGAGCTTTGGCGGCAGCCTGACCAGCGACGACCAGACCGTGGCCAGCGGCTACATCAACAGCGAAGC
>JAQUXV010000055.1:6685-8270 GCA_028692205.1 Eubacteriales bacterium | reverse complement strand
GAACCCGCCGGAGACCCGGCAGAGGCCTCCCGAAGCATCAGGAAGCTTCTGCCGGTTCCCCCACCACAGGAGGTGTATGCCATGGAAACCAAATCAAGGCTCAACCGGTTCCAGCTCGGCGTGCTGCTGGCCCCGGGGCTGATCGTGTTCGCCACGTTCACGGTTTATCCCATTTTCAGGTTGCTGTGGATGAGCTTTTGCGATTGGAGCTTCGGCTCCATGCTCACCCAGCCGTGGATCGGCCTTGCCAACTATCAGGCGGTGGTTGGCGACGACACCTTTTGGGTCGTGTTCGTCAACAGCGTCGTATACACGCTCATCACCGTGCCGGGGCAGATGGCGGTCGGCCTGTTCGTGGCGCTGTTGCTCAACGGCATCCGGCGTTTCAGCGTCGGTTTCCGGGTTATCAACTATCTGCCCGTCATCACCTCGTGGGTTATCGCCTCGCTGATTTTCCGCTACGTGTTCAACACCGAAGGGCTGCTGAACTATTTTCTGACCCACGTTACCGGCATCACGTCGCAGAACGTCCGCTGGCTGGACAGCCGCTGGAGCGGCATGTCGGTCGCAATGCTGCTGGGCATCTGGAAAGGCGTGGGCTGGAACATGGTGGTGTTTCTGGCGGCGTTGCAGCAGGTGCCGAACGATTTGTATGAGGCCGCGGAGATCGACGGCTGCGGCGCGTGGAAGAAATTCGTCACCGTCACACTGCCCTCCATCCGGGGCACGATTCTTTTCGCGCTGATCATGCTCACCATCGGCGGTTTCAACGTATTCACGTCCATCAAGCTTATTACCGGCGGCAAGCCCGCACACCAGACCGATACGCTGCTGACCTGGATGTACTACAAGGCTTTCAGCACCGGCAAATTCGGCTACGCGGCGGCGCTCAGCTTTATTATGGCGTTCACGCTGGGGCTGCTGGCCATTTTGCAGATCAAAGCCATGAAGAACAAGGATGCGTGATGACGATGAAAAACAGCCGTAAACGGCGCTCCGCCGCACTGCGTTACCTGCTGCTTCTGGCGGGCGCGGTGATCTGCATGCTGCCGATGGTGTATATGATCTCCACCTCCCTGCGCCCCAACGGCGCGCTGTACGAGTTTCCGCCGCACTTTTTCCCCAGGCCCGAGGCGGTTACGCTGGAAAATTACGCCTACATCATCCGCCAGAGCAAGTTTTATATCAACTTTCTGAACTCGGTGTTCGTGTCGCTGGTTTCCGTATCGCTGGCGGCGCTGGTATCCTCGGCCATGGCCTTCGTGATGGGTAAATTCCGCTTCCGGGGCAACCGGCTGCTGTTCGGCTTTATCATCCTCACGATGATCATCCCCGGCACCACGATGATTGTGCCGCAGTTCGAGCTGGCGACCAAACTTGGGCTGGTGAACAAGCTGTGGGGCCTGATCCCCTTTTACGTGGCGTGGGTGATCCCGTTTTCCACGTTTATGATCAAGGGGTTCATGGAGAACATTCCCAACGAGATCACCGAGGCCACCTACATCGACGGCGCGAGCGTGATGACCGTTTACCTGAAAATTGCCCTCCCGCTGGCCGCCCCCGCCATCGCCTCGGTAAGCATTTT
>JAQUXV010000055.1:0-6585 GCA_028692205.1 Eubacteriales bacterium | reverse complement strand
TGCCGGTCGCCCATTCGGCGGAACGTTGCCAAAGATGTCATCTCCGCAATCAAATACACGGCTCCCCTTCCCAAGGAATGAACCTTTGTTGTTCCATTTTCTCCGCGTACCCGCAGGCACACGGCAGAATTTGAAATTGCTTCACTTGAGAACCGTAACCGGCAGTTTAAAACTGCGCCCGACCCAACAAACCGATTTGATGTTTGTTTGTTTTGATCGTCCCGGCGGTTTTTTTGTCGTACGCGTTTTCTTGCTTACAACCGCGTTTCCGCGCTTTGCGCAACAAGTATAAGGAGGGCTACCCCATGATTAAGAACGTCGCCAACCCCGTAGAAGACATCGTAGACGTGAACCGCTCGCAGATCGAGCATCGCGCCACCTGGATGGGCCTGATCTATGACGAGATGGTCAAGGCGGGCATCGACGCCGAGCCGATCATCCGCCGCGCCATCAAACGCACGGGTCTCATGCACGGCGCAAACTTCAAGAAGCAGTGCGCCCACCCGGAAAGCTGCGTTGACTTTAAGGACGCGTTTCTGGGCGACGAAACCAAAGTCGGCCCCCGCACCTTCAACATGAGCGATATCAAAGCCGACGGCGAAAACGTGACGGTGAACTTCCACTACTGCGCGCTGGTGAGCGCGTGGCAGAAGCTGGGCTTCGACGAAGACACCATCTCGCTGCTGTGCGACATGGCGATGGACGGCGACCGCGGCATTGCCGAGGCGATGGGGCTTGAGCTCACGCTGACCGATACCATCGCCAAGGGCTGCGAAACCTGCAAACTGCATTTCCACAAGTAAACCGGCATCCCGCCGCGGCAAGGCCGCCACGGCAAAACCGCGTTCGGCGCGCAGCTTCGTACAGGGCGGGGCGGCGGCCGCCGCCCGCACGGAACGCTCCGGTTTGAGGCAAGGCACACGCCCCCCGAACCGGAACCTTACTCCCGAACATCCGCAGCATTGCTGCGTGGTGGATAGACAAGGGGTTACACTGAAAGGAGAGGTATCCATGAAAAAATTTGTCGCATTGTTCCTGACCGCTGTCCTGCTCCTAACGCTGTCTGTGCTCCCCGCAACGGCCGAAAGCAAAGGTACGATCAAGCTTGGCGGCCTTGCCCCCCTCACAGGTAACTATGCCGAATACGGCAAGGGTTTCCAGATTGCCTGGCAGATGGCGATTGACGAAATCAACGCCAACGGCGGCGCGGGCGGCTACCAGCTCGCCATCGACATCAAGGACACCGCCGGCGACCCGGTCGTAAGCTCCACCATGGCTACGGCTTTTGCCGAGGATGACGCGTACCTCGCGATCCTGGGCGATTTCTCTTCCGGCTGCTGCAAAGCGAACGCCCCCATCGTGGACCGCTACGGCATCACGCAGCTTTCGCCCACCGCTTCCGCGCCGGATTACGCGATCATGAGCGAATACTGCTTCTCCATCATGGGCCGTCAGGATCGGGAAGCGCCCTTCCTTTCGACGTATGTGCTCAAGAAGTATCTGGGCGCCACCAAAGTCGCCGTGATCCGTGTGGATAGCGACTGGGGCCTTGCCGCCTACACCAACTTCAAGGCTCAGGCCGATATCGACGGTTTGGAAGTAACCGAAGAAAAATACAAGAGCGATGAAACGGACTTCAGCTCCATCATCACCAAGGTCAAGGCCTCCGACCCCGAAGTGCTGGTTGTGATGGATCAGGGCTTGCCCGTATCCGCCATCTTCAACGCCGCCGATTCCGCCGGCTGGAAAGTGACCCACGTCTCCCTGGGACCGGGCACCTCCGAGCAGCTCGTCAGCCAGCTGATCGACCCCACCAACCTGATTGTTACCTCTCCGTTCTTCTTCGATCCCGCCAACACGGAACTGACCGCCTGGAAAGACAAGTTCGTTGCGCTCGCGGGCTTCCAGCCCACGGTGCATCCGGCCTGCGCGTACGACACCGCTTACCTCATCAAGGCCGCCATCGAGTCCATCGGCGACGGTGAAATCACCCGCGCCGCCATCAAGGACGCGTTGCTGAACATCGAGTTCACCGGCCTTACCGGACGCATCAAGTTTGAAGCCGCCGGCGACATCGCCCGCGACTACATGATCTGCGGCGTTGTGGACGGCAGCTGGAAAGTGCTTGAGGGCTTCGAGTACGGCCAGCAGTAACCCCCCGTTTCAAATCAGGCGCGCTTTGCTTGCCTCCGAAATTTGAAACCGGTTTGCCGGCGCAGGCCGGCAACCGACCGTTCCTGTTTGTTTTTTCCAGTCCGGGGCGGGTTCGCCCGTCCCGGACGCTCCCGGCGGGCTCCCCTTCTTGATTCTTGCTGCATCGAAGGAGGCAATATGGAATACGTACTTAACCAGATCGTCAACGGCGTCTGTCAGGGATCGATCTACGCGCTGATGGCCATCGGCTATTCGGTCATCGTGGGCGTCGTCGGCATGGTGACGTTCACGTACGGCGAAATCATGATGATCGGCGCATTCGGCGCTTACTACAGCTTCCAGTATTTTGGCACCAACCTGCCGCTGGCGATTTTTCTGGCTTTCGCGTGCTCCTTCCTGCTGGGCATCGTGGTTTACAAGGTCTGCTACGAAAAATTCTTCAACGCGCCAAGGCATATCTCGCTTCTGTGTACCATCGGTTTCAGCATGCTGATGCGCAATCTGGCGCAGATCGTGTTCGGCCCCGAAACCAAACCGGTTATTAACATCATCAATAACGAGACGTTCTCCCTGCATCTGGGGGCGGTCTCCGTGGACTTCAAGCTATTGCAAATTATCGTGATGCTATTGGTCGTCTTTTTCGCGGTCAGCCTCACGCTGTTTTTCAACCGCACGCGATGGGGCGTGGCGCTGCGCGCCGTAAGCCAGAACAAACAGGCCGCCTACCTGATGGGCATCAACGTGCGCCGCACGGCGATGCTCGGCAACAGCCTGGGCTGCGCCTTCGGCGGTATCGCGGGCATTCTGCTTTCGATTTACTACTACGCGGTATCCTCCACCATTTGGGGCAACTTCAGCATGAAAGCGTTCTCCGCATCGGTGCTGGGCGGTCTGGTGGATCTAAGGTTATCGGCATTAGGCGGATTGTGTATGGGCATTATTGAGAACCTCGGCATCACCATCAGTTCCGCCACCTTCCGCGATGTGTACGCCTTCGGCTTCCTGATTCTGATGCTCCTCATCCGGCCGCAGGGATTCGCATCCAAGAAAGGAAACCGCGTATGAGCAACATAAAAGAATTCGTTCGAAAATACAAGGTCCTTCTGCTCCTGCTGCTGCTGGCGGCGCTGTGCGCCCTGCCCTTCATGGTCACAAAGGCGCTGTATGTGCGCTACGCCTGCAATATCCTCATGTTCACCACGCTGGCCGGGTCGCTGAACGCCATCAACGGCTACAGCGGGCAGTTCTGCCTGGGGCAGGCGGGCTTCTTCGCCATCGGGGCGTACACCTGCGCCATCTTCTCCACGAAGTTCGGCGTCAACTTCTGGCTGCTGCTGCCCGTAGCGGGCGTTTTCGCGGCGCTGGTGGGGCTGCTGGTATCGCTGCCGACGCTCAAGCTGCAGGGCATTTATCTGGCCATCGTCACGCTGGGCGCGTCGGAGATTATCCGCATCATCGCGCAGACATGGGCGCCCGTCACCGGCGGCGCGCTGGGCATTAAAAACATCCCCTATCCGTGGCTGTTCGGGCTGGATACGTTCCGCCCCAAGTATTACTACTTCATTTTTCTGGTCATCGGCATCCTGTTCTTCTTCGTAACGCAGCGTGTGCTCAAGTCCCGCGTAGGCCGCGCGTGGATCTCCATCCGCGAGGATCAGATCGCGGCGCGGTCGCTGGGCGTGGAAACCAGCTTCTACAAAAGCCTGAACTTCATGTACGGCGCTTTCTGGGCCGGGGTGATCGGCTGCGCGTACGCCCCGTTCGTCAACTACATCGAAGCCTCGCAGTTCTCCACCGACACCGGCTTCAACGTGCTTGCGATGATCGTAATCGGCGGTCAGGGCACCATGGTCGGCCCCATTCTGGGCAGCGTGATCGTAACCGTGCTGACCGAGTCGCTCCGTTTTCTGGAAAACTGGCGCTACGTGATTTACGCCGTCATTATCATCCTGATGATGTGGCTGCGGCCGCAGGGCATCGCGGGCACCTCCAACTCCGTGCTGGCGGGCGGCATCATCAAGCGCAAACCCGCCCGGAAGAGAGGGGTTGAAAAGGCATGACGAATACACCGACCACGATTTTAGAGGCGCAGGGCATCTGCAAATATTTCGGCGGCCTGAAAGCCGTTGAAAACGTGGATATGAGCATCCACGAGGGCGACATCTTCGGCATCATCGGCCCCAACGGCGCGGGCAAAACCACCTTCTTCAACATGTGTACCGGCATCTACGCGCCCACGAAAGGTAAAATTCTCTTCTGCGGCGAGGACATTACCGGCCTCAACGCCGAAATGGTGGCCAAAAAGCGCATCGCGCGCACCTTCCAGAACCTGCAGATTTTCAAATTCATGACGGTGCTGGAAAACGTGAAGATCGGCTGCCACATCAAAACCAAAGGCAACCTGTTCGACGCGGTATTCCACACCCGCACCCACCGCGAAACCGAGGAATACACCGCCGAGAAAAGCTTGGAAATCCTGAAGCGCATCGATTTGTACGACCATCGCGACGTGCTGGCGGGCAACCTGTCCTACGGCCTGCAGCGCAAGGTGGAAATCGCCCGCGCGCTGGCGCTGGACCCGAAGATCCTTTTGCTGGACGAACCTGCCGCGGGCATGAACCCGCTGGAAACCAACGCGCTGATGAAGTTCATCAAGGCGCTCAACGCCGACGGCTACACCATCGCCGTTATCGAACACGATATGAAGTTCATCATGAACGCCTGCAACCGGATCCTGGTGCTCAACTTCGGACAGAAGATACTGGAAGGCACGCCCCAGGAAGTGAAAACCAATCCGGAAGTGCAGACCGCCTATTTTGGCAAGGGCATGGTGGCTGGGGAGGCGATTCGATGAAAAAGCCGATGCTGACGGTGGAAAACCTGACGGTCTATTACGGGTACATCAACGCGCTGAACAACATAAGCCTTGAGGTGAACGAAGGCGAAATCATCACCCTGATCGGCGGAAACGGCGCGGGCAAAACCACAACCCTGATGGCGATTTCCAATCTGGTGGAAAAAACCGAGGGCAAGATCACCTTCCGTTCGGAGGATATTTCCCGCAAAGCGCCCGACAAGATTGTTAAAATGGGCCTCAGCCACATTCCGGAGGGCCGGAAGATTTTCCCGCAGCTTACCGTGTATGAAAACCTGATCGCGGGCACCTTCGGGAAACGGAAAATGGACAAGCAGACCATCGAAAGGCTGGTGGAAGAGCAGTATACGATGTTCCCCCGTCTCCGCGAACGGGCCAAGCAGCCCGGCGGCAGCCTGTCGGGCGGCGAGCAGCAGATGCTGGCCATCGCCCGCGGCCTGATGATGGACCCCCTGCTCGTGATGCTGGACGAGCCTTCGCTCGGCCTCGCGCCCATCATTGTGGAAGAAATCTTCGAGCTGATCGTCAAAATCCGCGAGCACGGGAAAACCGTGCTGCTGATTGAGCAAAACGCCTCCATGGCGCTGTCCGTGGCCGACCGGGGCTACGTGCTGGAAACCGGCAACGTAACGCTGACCGGCACCGGCAAGGAACTGCTTGGGAACGACGACGTGAAACGCGCCTATCTGGGGGTTTAACAGAGTTTCCTTCCAATGGAGGCCCCTATTGTTACACGCGAAAAAACGGAGGAATCGACCCATGCAACAGGACTTTTATAACGCTTACGCACAGATTATCCACGAAGAACTGGTCGCTGCCACCGGCTGCACCGAGCCGATCGCCATCGCCTACTGTTCGGCCAAGGCCGCCGATACGCTGGGAACCCTGCCGAAAAAGATATCGGTTTTATGCAGCGGCAACATCATCAAAAACGTCATGGGCGTTGTGGTTCCCAACAGCGGCGGGGCCAAGGGTATCGACGTGGCCGCCGTGCTGGGCGCCGTAGGCGGGGCCCCGGACCACGGGCTGGAAGTGCTGTCCGCCGTCACCGACGAGCACCGCGCAAAGACGCGGGAGTTGCTTTCCCAAAAGGGCTATTGCACCTACGGCGTCATGGATACGGACGATACGCTGGCTATTCGCGTAACGGCGGAAGCGAACGGGCACACCGCCGCGGTGGAAATCCGGGGCGAGCACACCCACATTACGGCCATTGAAAAGGACGGCCAAACCCTGTATTCCGCGGATGCGCCGCTGGCAAGCGCGGAAACCGACGCCGAGAAATTGAAGGCCCTGCTGAGCGTGGAAAACATTCTGCAGTTTGCCGACAACGTCGATCTGGCTCTGGTTCGCGGGCCGCTGGAGGCGCAAATTCGCGCCAATACCAGCATCGCGCAGGAAGGCTTGCGCAACGACTACGGCGTACGGGTGGGCAAGGCGCTGCTGAAACGGGAAAGCGGCGGCGACCCGGTAACCCGCGCCCGCGCGCTGGCCGCCGCCGGCTCGGACGCCCGCATGAGCGGCTGCCCCATGCCGGTGGTTATCAACTCCGGCAG
>JAQUXV010000498.1 GCA_028692205.1 Eubacteriales bacterium | reverse complement strand
TTCTTCGATCTGGCATAGGCTTCCTTTCCGTCCGGATCGGACGTCGCAAATCGTTTGGATTTTGGGCTGTCGATGCCTTTCAGCGTTTCGGGCGCGCATCCTTTTCCAGTTTCAGCAGCGCCGCTTTAGTCGGCAGGCCTCCGCCGTAGCCAACCAGCTTTCCATTCGCACCGATTACCCGGTGGCAGGGGATGAGAATCGGCAACGGATTGCGATTGTTGGCCATACCCACGGCACGCGCCGCCCGCGGCTTGCCGCAGGCCGCGGCAAGTCCTCCATAGGATACGGTAGCGCCGTACGGCACCCGAACCAGTGTGTTCCACACCAGCGTTTGAAATTCCGTTCCCAGCGGTGCAAGCGGCAAGTCAAACTCCGTGCGGGTTCCGGCGAAATATTCCCGTAATTCCTGCGCGGCTTTCCGCAGCAGCGGGGTTTCTTCCTCCGCCGCTTCGGGCACGTTCTCCCCCGGAAGGCGAAGTTCGCTAATCGCGCCGCCGCGTTCCACCAGCGTAATCTCCCCGATCGGGGTACGCACGGTCAGCCTGCGCCGCGGCAGTTGCCGCCGTTCCGCCTCCAGTGCGGCCTTCGCGTCGATTTCTGTTTTCCGGCCGGTTTCCGCCATGGTTCCGCCTCCCCCCGCTTACCGCGCAATGTGTACGCGGATGCTTTCTTCTTTGTATACTCGGTTTTCAAGCCTGCGCCACAGCGCAAACGGCGTCAGGAACAGCACGAGGCAGAAGCCCGCCATCATCGCGTAGTCCCTTACCAGATTGTCGCTACCGTCCACGCTGAATTCCACCATTACGCAGCCTGCTATCGCCGCAATCATCAGCAGCCACGAGGCGATCAGCCGCCCGTCCGCGCCCTTTACACGCAGGAAGATCGCCATATACACCACCATCGCGCCCAGAAGAATGAAGCCGATGGTGCGATGCCCCGTCAGATCCAGCACATGGTTCAGCGGATGCACCATTAAAAGCGCCACCAGCGCCGCCGCTGGAAGCAGCAGCCACGCGCCGATCACCGCTTTGCGCTTTTCGCGGATGTGCGCATACCGCGCACCGAGAACCGCGAGCGCCAGCACCGGCATCAGCACGTAACCCACCTGCTGCACGCGGATAAAACCGGCCACCATATGGCCGTCGTCCCGCAGGCTTTCAAAAACCACCTGTATCGCGCCGAAAAGCGCGTATACCATCATGCCCACATCGCCCGCGCGAGCCCTGCGCCTCTGCTTTTTACCAAAGAACAGGCAAAGCGATAAGCCGAAAAACACCGCTGAGGCGACCATTTCGTAGCGGAATACGGCCAGCCGGTACAACGTAAGCGTACCCATCTGATCCGGTACAAACAACCACGGCAGCAGCAGAGGCAGCGTTTCATCCGCAACCTGTCTGCCAACACCCAGTTGCCCGTCGGTAAAGGCTTCCGCCAGCCGGATGCCGACCAGCAACAGCCCAAGCGGTGCTGCGGTTACATCAAACACCTTGCCGAAGCGCTGCCCGCGAATACGGGCGGTAAGAAGCGCGGCCAGCACCAGCCCGCACAACGCGCCTAAAAGGCTGTAACCACCGTCCCAGAAATACAGCATCTTCAGCGGCTGCGACACAGCTTGCGTGAAATAGTCATAATTGACCGCGCAAAACCCAAGCCTGGCCAGCAGCAGGCTTAACGGAAGGCCGAGCAGGCCAAACAGCCTGATCGTTCCCGACGGCAGGCGTTTTTGGAACCCAAGCAATCCCGCCGCGCCAAGGTATACAAGCGCGCTCAGGCCCACAATCAACCCATACCAGTAACCGGTAGCGCCGAATAAGGAAAAGGTCATGGCAGCCTCCCCCTGTTACTCTCCGCTCTGCTCTGTCGCGGAGGCAAAATAGATAATATCGTTTACGGAGCGTTCGTTATAATTGCCCTTGATGCTGAGCATCGTATTGTGGAACACTAGCGCCGACGAATTGCCACCGTCCAGATTGTACGCCTGCTCACAGCCGATCTGTTTCATGAAAGCGGCCAGCGTCGGGATGGTTACGCCGGCGGACTCGTCAATACGGCCGTCCACGGTAACCACCGCATACGTCAGCGACCCCAGCTGGCCGATTGCGGCCCGGGGATTATCCGCGAACGGATCCCACCCGTAATGCTCGGAAATATCGCACGCTTCGCCGTCCATCACCAGCGCCGGGCCGAAGAAAAACCCGTTGATGATCTTATGCTCCTTCAGCAGCGCTTCGATGCCCTTCTGCTGGCTGGTTTTGCCCGCCGGGAGCAAATGAAAATCCGCGTTTTCATCAATCAGCAACAGGTCGTAATTATCGCTGACTTTTTTCCGGATCGTATCGCCCTGCCGCACAATCCAGCCGCCCGTGAACTTCGAATAGAAATCTCCGTTCACGGCAACGACGGCGTTCACGCTTTTCGCAAGCGTTGTTGTGGGCGAAGTGCGCGTGCTGTTCAGCCCGCCCGCCACATAGGTGCGCAGCTGCGTGGGGCTGGCAACCTTGATATACGCGACGTGGTAAA
>JAQUXV010000054.1:9318-11350 GCA_028692205.1 Eubacteriales bacterium | reverse complement strand
GTTTCCGCCGTGGAAGCATACCGGCGTGTTTTTCCGCGCTCCCCCGGCGCAAGCGTTAACTCGCCCGGGGGAGGTGGAAAATCGTCTTGCCAAAATGTACCTTACTTCAGCCGCGCCGCGAGCGCCGCTTTCTTTTGCAGGTCTTTCTGCACCAGGTCGATCACGACCGCCACGATAATCACGACGCCCTTGATAACCATTTGCCAGAACGAGCTAACGCCCATCATAATCATGCCGTCGTTGAGTACGGTAATCACCAGAACACCGATAATGGTGCCGCCGATGGTGCCCACGCCGCCGCTCATGCTCGTGCCGCCCAGCACGACCGATGCGATGGCGTTCATTTCCCAGCTTTCACCGGTCGCCGGATGCGCCGCGCGAAGCTGGCTGGTCATAATAATGCCGCTCATGGAGGCGAGCAGGGCCGAGAAGATATACACAAACACTTTAACCTTGTGGATTTTAATGCCCGACAGCTGCGCGGCGCGCTCGTTGCCGCCTACCGCGTAAATCTGGTTGCCAAGCGGCGTTTTTTTCATAATAAATCCGGAAATCAACGCCATCACTACGAAAATGACAATCGAATAAGGAATATCCACACCCGGGATGCTGCTGGCGCCAATCAGGTCAAAGCCCAGGTTGCCCTTGGCCGCGTCGCCGAACAGGTTTGGAAACGTCGCGCCGCCGCTGCGGAGCATCGCCGCGCCGCGGCAAATGTACATCGCGCCAAGCGTTGCGATAAACGCAGGTACCTTCAACCTTGCAATCAGTTCGCCGGAGCAAAGGCCGACCACAATCGCCAGCACAAACACGACCAGCAAAATCAGCGGAACATTCGGGTAGATCGTCCCCGCGATAAACGGCAGCCGCACGCCCTCAATCATCATGCCGCCCGCGACCATACCGGACAGGCCCACGATGGCGCCTACGCTCAGGTCGATGCCGCCGGTGATGATGACCATCGTCATGCCCAGCGCCAACAGGCCGTAAATGGAAGCGTGTTTCACCATCAGCACCACGCTGCCCCACTCCGTAAAGTTCGGCGCGCGGAAGGAAAAATAAATCAACAGGATTGCCAGCGCGATAAACGTGCGGCCTTTCAGCAGAAGCATGCCCAGTGATACCTGCCCCTGCGGCTTTTTCTGGTTTATGGTACTGCTCATTGTACAACGCTCCCTTCGATCGTGGCGGCGGCTTTGCCGGTAAAAAGATTGGCGGCGGATGCAGCCACCAGTGCGGATTCCGTAATCTCCGGGCCCGTCAGGTCCGCGGTAACCTTGCCGTTGCTCATTACCAGCACACGGTCACAAACAGAGATAATTTCCTTCAGCTCGCTGCCGACAAAAATAACGCCGTTTCCCTGCGCCGCAAACTTGCGCATCAGGATAAAGATATCGGTTTTCGCTCCCACGTCGATGCCGCGGGAGGGTTCATCCATCATAAAGACCCGGGCGTTGGACATAACGCATTTACCGATAACCACCTTCTGCTGGTTGCCGCCGGAAAGGCTGGTAATCAGGTGACGTACATCCGCTACTTTGATCTGCATATCCTTCACGGTGCAGTCCACCGCTTTTTTACACTGGTCTCTGCGGATCACGCCGTTTTTGGTAAAATGCGGAATGCTCGTAAGCAGGAGGTTGTTCGCAATCGACATGGTCTGCACCAGTCCGTCCCGCTGCCTGTCCTCCGGCACCAGCACCATGCCTCGCGCAATCTGCTGGGTAATGTTGGGCCTTTCGATGGTTTCTCCGCCCACAACCATGCTGCCGGACGATTCCGGATGCAGGCCCATCAGGCTTTCCACCAGTTCCGTACGGCCCGCGCCCATCAGCCCGTAAATACCCAGCACCTCGCCCTTATGCAGGGTGAAGTTGACGTGGTCAACCGTCCAGCCGCCGCCCAGACGGGGCAGGCAATAGTCGTTCACGGTCATAATCGGTTCCGGCTCGCCCTCGTAAGGCGTTTTTTCAATCGTCAGGTTGGAATGCCCCACCATGTGTTTGATAATCCACTCGACGCTGATATCCTT
>JAQUXV010000054.1:0-9218 GCA_028692205.1 Eubacteriales bacterium | reverse complement strand
GACGGGGCAGGCAATAGTCGTTCACGGTCATAATCGGTTCCGGCTCGCCCTCGTAAGGCGTTTTTTCAATCGTCAGGTTGGAATGCCCCACCATGTGTTTGATAATCCACTCGACGCTGATATCCTTCACCTCGGCGTCGGCCACACGATGGCCGTCCCGAAGAATGGTCACATAATCACCGATGCGGATAATCTCCTCCAGTCGGTGGGAAATGTAAATAATGGCGATACCCTGCGCCTTCAGGTCTTCAATAAGCTTAAACAGCACCTCGACCTCGGCGTTGGAAAGCGAGCTGGTCGGCTCATCCATGATGAGCACTTTCAGCTTCTCTTCCAGCATGGTTTTCGCAATTTCCACAATCTGCTGCTGTCCCACGCGAAGGTTGAGCATCCATTCGTTGGGGTTTATGCCGGGCTGCAGGCGGTTGAGCACTTTCGAGGCCAGCTTCGCCTGCTGTTTACGGTCGATCACCCCGAAGCTGGAAATTTCCTTACCGGCAAACATATTGTCCGCCACTCGCATTTCAGGAAACAGGTTCAACTCCTGATGGATGATGCCCACACCGTGTTCGCTGGCTTCACGGGTATTGGCAAAATGCACCTCTTCACCCTGCAGGTACACACGGCCTTCCGTAGGCTTTTCAATACCGGCCAAAATTTTCATCAGCGTGGATTTTCCCGCGCCGTTTTCCCCGATCAGCACGTTTACCTTTCCGGGATATACGGAAAAATCCACATCCTTCAGCGCGACGGTGCCGGGATACAGCTTAGTAATTCCCTGCGCTTCCATCACGGGAGCAAGCGTTGTTTCCATTTTCATCAGCCTCCCGCAACCTGAAGCTCAACAGGAATAACCACCATATTTTCGTATGTCGCCTCAGTAAGCGAGATGCAGCCGTAGAAGGTCAGTTCCTCGCCTTTCAGCGCCGTTGCTTCATATTGGCTCAATACATCGTTTTTCACCTTATTGTTGAAGGCGGTTGTCAGGTCGGCAAACTCCACCTGGTTTTCAAAATCATCCAGATGCAGGAAGCCCACGCCGTCGCGAATCGCATTTTTAATATTGGAAGAAAAAACCCTTCCATAGAACAGTTTGGCGTCCGGCTGGCCATCGAAGGGAGCCAGATCAAGAATCAGCAATGTTTTATTGGGCTTTTCCGCGTTTTCGATGTCAAGCACCTTCGCGTCGCCCTTTACGCAGAAACTCCACGCGCTGGTCTCGTTGGCGCGATTGCCGTATTCGATACCCGTGGCGGTCAGGTCCGTCTCCGCATCTTTTACAAACTCAGTCAGTTCCACAGCGCGTTCCTTAATGGTGGGCACGACCTTCGTATCCCAATTATCCACGCAGTACTGTTCCGCCACGGAAAGCTTTTCCACCGTAACAACCTGTCCTTCGGCGTTCACCATGGTTTCGGGCTTCTCGTCGGGGATCACCGTTACCCTGCAGGTAAACGCGATCAGCGCAACCAGCACGACGATGCCCGCCCATTTGAGGATGGTTGTCTTTTTGTTCTTCATGTGCTTTCGACCCCTTTATTAAAAAAGCGGGGCGGACACGCGGCTGGGCCGCGCGCCGCCCTCGGTAGGGTTATGGATGCGGATTATTCGGAAAGAGCGAAGTTGTCCAGCTTGGCGGCGTTGTCCATGGTGATGAGCACGCAATCCATGAGCTGCTTCTCTTCTTTGTCGGTCTTGCCGTTCTTGATGTACTCGTCAGCCTGCACAACAGCCTGCTCGGCGATGTAAGCGATGGGCTGGAGGCCCGTGGCCTTGATTTCGCCGCGGAGGATGGAATCACGCACGTCGTTGCTGCCGTCGAAGCCGCATACGATTACGTCGGTCATGCCGGCTTTCAGGCAAGCTTCGATAACGCCCATCGCCATGGTGTCGTTACCGCAGATAACGCCCTTGATGTTCTCGGCGCCCTGAGCCTGGATGATGCTTTCCATCTTGGAGTAGGCTTCGGTCTGATCCCAGTTGGCGGTCTGCTGCTCAACAAGTTTCATGTCGGTGTACTGGTCGATAACATCGTGGAAGCCCTTGGAGCGGACGCCCGCGTTGGTGTCGGACTCTTTGCCGGTCAGCTCAACGTAGTTGCCTTCTTCGCCCATCTGCTCTACGAAGTACTCGGCCACGAGGGAAGCACCCTGATAGTTGTTGGAAACCATCTGCGCCACGGCGTCGCCGGTGGAGTTGATTTCGCGGTCAACCAGGAAGGTGGGGATGCCGGCAGCCTTGGCGCGCTGCACAGGCTCGATGGTCGCATCCGCGCCGGCGTTGTCGCAGACGATGGCGGCGGCCTTGCGGGCGATGGCGGTATCAAACGCCTCGGACTGCTTGGTTACGTCATCATCGTGCTGAATCACGAGGTAGTCGTAGCCCAGTTCGGTAGCTTGGGCGGATGCCGCGTCGGCGACCGTTTTAAAATAGGGGTTGGAGTGGCTCGGCGTGATGATGACGATCAGCGGCTTGTCTTCCGCGATCGCGCCGATGCTGAACATAGATACGACCATCAACGTGGCCAGAACCAGAGCGACGATTTTTTTCATGTGGGATTCCTCCTTGTTTTTTTGTAGACCTATTTCTTTGCGCAAGTCGCTTTGCGCATGAAATCCAATCCTGTTCGATGCAAACGTGTACATCGCCTGTACGTTTCGGGAACAATCCGCTTCAAATCAACCACATTATATCCGAACGATTTAGTTATGTCAACACTTTTTTTGCAAATATTTTTGTTTCCGTTTTGTTGTTGTTTAGTTGTTTTGTCGATATCAACCGAATTTGTATCCAATCTTTTGATAGTTACGCATCAGTTCCCGCATCCCAAGTGTTATCTGATATCATAACGGGACTGAATTGTGTTCCAAAACGTTTTATATTCCCAAACAAAAACGGCGGGGAACGACCTGCGCCCGAACCGGCACGCAGGATCATTCTCCGCCGTTTTCCCGGATGTTTACCCCCTGATAACACCCTTTTTGAGGATTACGCAGGCATACAGCGCGGTTTCCCCCGTCTGTACGGTTGCAAACGCTTTTTTACTCCGTTCGTAAAAGGCAAATCGTTCCTCAAAACCAATCTTTGCGCCGGGTTCGCGCGCTGCGATCGTCTTTCGGAAAGCCGTCCAGACAGGCGGTTCCCCATCCGGCACCGTACCCGGAACGACTTCCATCAGCGTAACCGGCGCCTCCACAAAATCGTCCAGCGGGAGCAATTGCAATATCGCGTCCAGCACCTCGTTTGCGCCATGTCCGTCGCAGCGCGCGCAGCGTTTGCCCATCGTAACCGCGGGGAAATTGCCGTCTCCAATGACAATTTCATCGCCGTGGCCCATCTCCGCCAGAATTCTTAGCAGCTCCGGAGTGAGCAATGCGGGGATTCCCTTAAGCATAAATACCTCCTTACATTTGGCAAACAGTAACCAAATTATTTAGTAATTCATCAGTTCTCGTTTTATTCATGGCTTTCCTTCCCACGCGTAAAAATATTCCGTTTTCACATTTTGAAGGCTGAGAACACGGAAATTATGAAAGTTCATGTTGCAAAGTCGGCTGTTTTCTTTATACTTAAGGAAGCGCCGTCTCCTTTAGGCTACAAATAACGGAGCGTCGCGCAGGTCGCTTGATGAAAATCAGTCGAAACGGTACATCGTTCCGGGGTAATCGCAGAACAAGAATCAGTTATACCGGCAAACGGGGTTTTCTGCGTTTGGGTTTGCAAACATAATCTTATCGCATCGCCGCATAGATTTTGTTACTGCAACCCCCTGGCAAAAAGGCGTTTGCCGCCATAGAATAGGTTCGGCGTTTTCTGCGAATGATCAAACATCAGGCGGCAATGCGCGCCTCGGCAGGCATTAAGACTCGGTGCTTACAGAAAGGTATCAGGAGGTGCCATGAATGGCTTTACCGGAAAACATGCTGATTTGCGATACGCACGCCGATACGCTCTACGCTATGCAGAATACCGAGCGGGATCAAAGCGTGTCGCTGGATATTACCGGTGAACGGTTGACCGCCGGAAACAAGGGCGATATCCGGGTACAGGCGCTTGCGCTGTGGACGGGCCCCGAAGGCCTTTTAGGCAAGGACGTCGGCTTGATCGACCGTGAAATGCTTGCGCTAAACGAGTTGCAGGAGCAGGGTTTTCACCAGATCAAAAACCTGTCCGAAGCGAAGCCCGGCGTACCGAACTTTTTTCTGACCATCGAGGGCGGCGAAGCGCTGGAGAGCGGCCCTCAGGCGGTGGAAGCGTTTGCCATCTGGGGCGTCCGGCTGGCTGCGATTGTGTGGAACAATGAAAATTCCTTCGCTTATCCGGCTGTGGGGAAAAACGATCACGGCCTTACCGTACTTGGTCAAAAGTTGATTAAAGAGATGAACAAGCGTCACATGGGTGTGGATATAAGCCACCTGAATGACGCGGGCGTGGCGGATGCTCTCTCCATCAGCAAAAAGCCCATCATCGCATCGCACAGCTGTTGCCGCGCGCTTTGCGACCATCCCCGCAACCTGACGGACGATCAGCTAAAAGCAATTTTTAAAATGGGCGGCTATGTGGGCGTCAACTTCTTTACGAAATTCCTAAGCCCCGACGATAATGCGGACATCGACACCGTGATCGACCATATCGATCATATGGCCCAGCTCGGCGGAGCAAAGCACATCGGCATGGGCTCGGATTTCGACGGCATCGACTCCCACCCCAAGGGGCTGGAACATGCGGGATGCGTTTACGCGCTTCTCGAGCGGATGCAGCAGCGCGGTTTTAACGACGCGGCAATCAAAGACTTCGCCGGTGAAAACTTCAGGCGGTATCTGGATAAGCTGTAACCCTCCTCCGCGCCGACAGCGTCCGCCCTTGGAATACGCAGGCGCGAAAACAGTCCGCTCAGACGCGCAATTCGCGGGCTTGGGCACGAGGGCACGCGGAATCAGCGTCCGCCAACAAAACCCGCTTGCACAGACTTGGAAAAACCTGTTGCCGACAACACTTTCAGCTTAGGCCGGAGCAGCGTAAGTTCCGTTCTCCCGGCTAAGGTACAAAAAATATACACACAGACAATGAGCCGGTTTTCAGCATGAAAACCGGCTCAAGCTTTTATCAAGTCTCCTATTATACACACAAACTCGGTTTGCTTTAGAAGGTCCAGATGCGCGAAGCCAAGCCAAACAAGGCGGGAACATACACAGCCGTACGTGATCAGGCGGCAAAGCAGCTGGCCCTTTTAGCAGGTCGCATCACACCGAAAACAGATCGTTTTCAGCGGTTTGCCGCCGCGTCCATTTCCGCCTGTACCCTTTTCAGCGATTCCACAATCGGCAGATGCTGGGGGCATTTTTCTTCACAGGCGCGGCATTGCACACACTGATCCGCCTTCGCTTTGGCGGGCATAAACTTTACCCAGCCGGTCAGCAAGCTTGGCGCAGAGCCATACATGCCCAGGCTGTTCCAGAGCCGGAAGTTTTCCGGTATATCGACGCCGTGCGGGCAAGGCATACAATAGCGGCAGGCCGTACAACCGATTTTGATACGCTTGTCCAGCCGGGCGGCCACTTCCTCAATCGCGGCGCGCTCGTCCGCCGTCAGCGGCTTTTCTGCTTCGAACGTTTGCAGGTTATCCCGCATCTGCTCCATCGTGGACATACCGCTCAGGATTACCTTCACGTTTGTATGATCCGCGACCCAGCGCAGCGCGAAAGACGCATCCGTCGCGCCGGGCGCCGCCGAGCGGAACGGCTCCGCCACTTCAGCAGGCAATTCGCCCAGCATGCCGCCCTTCACCGGTTCCATCACAATCACGGGCACGCCCTTTTTCGCGGCCAGCTCGTAGCCCCGGAGGCCCGCCTGAAATTTCTGATCGCGATAATTCAGCTGAATCTGGCAAAAATCCCAGTCGCGGTCATTGATGATTCTTTCAAACTCAGCATATTCATCATGGAAGGAAAAGCCCAGAAAGCGGATTTTCCCTTCCCTTTTCAACTGTTCGCAGTATTCGACAATTCCCAGTTCCACGGCGCGGTTATAATATTCACGGTTCAGCGTATGCAGCAAATAGAAATCAAAGGTTTCCATTTGCAGTCTCCGACGCTGCTCCTCGAAAATTTCCTTTGCCTGCTCCAGCGAGTGGATCATATACATCGGCAGTTTTGTGGCGACAAAAAAGCTGTTCCGGGGATAGCGCTTCAACATTTTCCCCACCACAAGTTCGCTTTGCCCGTCGTGATAGCCGTAAGCCGTGTCATAATAATTTACACCGGCCTGATAGGCAAGGTCGAACAGACGCATGGTTTCCGCTTCATCAATAGTATGCTCGGGGGTTTGGGGCAGCCTCATGCAGCCAAATCCCAGAAGCGACGTTTCTACGCCCAGTTTTTCAAGCTTTCGATAGATCATGCTATACTCCTTTTTGTCGGTTTGAAAACAAAAATCCTGCGCTGCAATACACGCGGATTCGTTTTTTCTATCATACGCCATCCCCGCTAAAAATACAATAAGGCTCCATTTTTAATAAAACCTCGCAGCTTGTATTACCCCGCGCTCCTTCCATCGCATCACGAAACAAAGCCGGTTCAGCCGTATCGGATTCCCGTATATTTTCCTTGTTTAATTCTCCGGATTATTGTCGGCTTCCGTACTGCGCCGACCGCGCATCGTAAAAGACCGCCTGCATTCAGGCGGCCCAGTCCGTTGCTAAATCCGCTTTGAGCGAGCATTGCGTTTGCATACCGAGCAGTTGCCAAAAGCCGCATCAAGGCGGGGCGTAACGAAACGTCCCCTCCTCCCTGATGCGGCACGAGCTGAAAACAAACGAGTTTTCAACCATCCAGCTCAAAGCCGAACGGTTTCCCAATTGGCTTCGCCTTTAGTTTTCCGCGAACGTACGCACGCGGATTACGCCCGGCAGTGCGCGGATCTCCGCAATCAACTTTTCGTCCGGGTGATCGTCCAGGCCAAGCACCGTGATCGCGATCTCCTTACGGCTCTTGTTCTGCATGTGGTCAATGTTGATATGCTTGTCGCCGAATACCGAAGAAATGGCGCTGACCATGCTGGGCACGTTCTCATGGATGACCAGCACGCGGTTCTCCCCGGCACCTTCCAGCACAATGTCGGGGAAATTGACGCTGTTCTTGATCTGTCCGTATTCCAGATAGTCCCGCAGTTCACGGGCCGCCATATGCGCGCAGTTTTCTTCGCTTTCGGGGGTGCTGGCGCCCAGATGCGGAATCACCACCGCGTTTTTCACGCCGATCAGTTCATCCACGGGGAAATCGGTCACGTAGCTGGCAATTTTCCCGCTGGCGAGCGCGGCTTTTACCGCGGGGATGTCCACCAGTTCTCCGCGGCTGAAGTTGAGCAGATGCACGCCGTCCTTCATCTTCCGAATGGTTTCGGCGTTAATCAGGCCGTTGGTTTTATCGGTTAAAGGCACGTGGATCGTCAGGTAATCGGCCTGAGCGAAAATCTCGTCCAGATTGTTGCAGCGTTTAATGGCGCGGCTCAGCGACCACGCGCTTTCTACGCTGATGAAGGGGTCGTAACCCACCGCTTCCATGCCGAGGCCCTGCGCTGCCGTGTTGGCCACAATCGCGCCGATGGCGCCCAAGCCCACGATACCCAGCGTTTTACCGCGCACTTCCGGCCCTACAAACTGGTTTTTCCCTTTTTCCACCAGGGCGGGCACTTCGCTCCCCTTCCCTTTCAGCGTTTGCACCCATTCCACGCCGCCGGTTACGTTACGGCTGCCCAGCATCAGCCCGCAGATCACCAGTTCCGCAACGGCGTTCGCGTTCGCGCCGGGGGTGTTGAACACCACAATGCCGCGCTTGTTGCATTCCGCAATGGGGATATTGTTGGTGCCCGCGCCCGCGCGGGCAACCGCCAGCAGGCTTTCCGGCAGCGCCATATCCTTCATGTTGAAGGAGCGCACCAGAATCCCGTCCGGTACGGGCTCTTCTCTGGCAACCAGATATTTTTCCGCGCTCAGGTGCTGGTGTATCACATCGGAAATTTGGTTCAACGTCTGGATTTTGAACATCGTATGCACTCCTATCGTTTTCTCTCAAAATAGTCCGGTAGGCCGAGCGGCCCGTGTTCCAGCGGCGTAAAACCCGCGGCTGTCAGCGCGGCGCGGCGTTCCACCGCCCGGGGCGGCGCCTTGGTAAGAATTCGCTCCACGCTGAAATCGTCGTAAAAATGCCGCAGGCACAGGCCCAGCAGGGTATAAATATACGCGCGTGTCTCAAACCTGCTTTGCAAATCTAAGCGAAGAAGGCCGACATGGTTGTGCTCGTCCTCCGCGATACGGTGGAACATTTCCACCGTCCCGACCGCTTCCCCGAAAGCCTGATCCACCACCGCCCACCGCACAAATACCCGCTCGCGGTAACTCTGATTCCAGAAAGCGATCGCTTCGGCCATCCGCTCGACGGTCGTATAGTAAAAATCATCCCCGTTGCAGTTATCGACGTTAAAAAACGGCACGGCGTGCGGATCGGAATAGCATTGAAGCAGCGCCCGCGCATCCTCCGCCTCGACGGGCCTCAGAAGCGTAAGTTCGTTTTCATACGTCGGCTGCCGGACGTAGACATCCGGCTTTGCGGTATCCATCAGGCATTTTCCTTTTCAAACGCGGCCATCACGTCGATCAGCTTCCTGATGCCTTCCACCGGCATGGCGTTGTAGATACTGGCGCGCATGCCGCCCACGCTTCGATGGCCTTTGATATTGATAAGCCCGTTCTTCGTGCATTGGCTGATGAATGCCGCGTCTTTGTCCGCGTCCCCCGTCAGGAAGGTCACGTTCATCAGGGAACGGTATTTCTTCTCCACCGGGTTGCTGAACAGCTTGCTGCCGTCCAGATAATCGTACAGCATTTTCGCCTTCGCCTGATTATACTCGTAGAATGCCGGCAGCCCGCCCCGGCTCTTCATCCATTCGCAGACCAGTTTAACCATATAAATCGCGAATGTGTTGGGCGTATTGATCATGCTGTCGTTTTTCGCCTGCAGCGCCCAGTTGACAACCTTGGGGCAAAGGGGGCTTGCTTCGCCCAGCAGATCCTTACGCACCATGATGACGGCCATACCGGCAGGCCCCATGTTTTTCTGCGTTCCGGCGTAGAGAACGCCAAAGCGTTCCACCGGCAGGGGCTGGGAAAGGATATTGCTGCTTGCGTCCGCAACCAGCGGCACATTGCCGGTATCCGGCAG
>JAQUXV010000497.1 GCA_028692205.1 Eubacteriales bacterium | reverse complement strand
TCCATCAGGTATCCCACGTCGCTTTCGTCCACATAGCCGGTGGTGCGCCAGTAAGGCAGCGGATAGCGCCCCTGCCCGTCCAGCGTATCCACCGACAGCGCGGAACCGGGGTTGATGGTTTTCAGCACTTCGTTTCCATTGTCGTCGTAACTGCGGATATTAGTGGTGTGGTTAACAAACGCCAGCCCGATGTGCTTTACGCAGCCGGGAATATCCCCCGCGTAAGGATTGATGCGGTCCCACTTGAACAACGCGTCGGTGGGCACGTAACCGTAGGAGTTTTTATAGCGGATATAGCTCCAACCGTTATCATAATTGGCGCTTACGGTTACTTCCTTGTACTTGGCCACGCGGAAGCGGGAAGAGCTTCGCTCGTCCATCTCCGCGCGGGCAACGACCGCCTTATAGGCATAGGCTACAAAATTCTCCTCAAACCCGTCGGGCGTGTCGGAGGCGTTGTCGGGCACGGCGGTTTCCACGGGTTCGCTCTCCTCGTGGGTAGTCCCGCCGTCGTATTCGCGGATATCGGTCAGGTACTGGGTTAGCACATAGCCGACGTTGCGCCCCGTATCCACCCGGGACCATTCGTTGCCCAGCGCAATCACGTATACGATGTCGTCTTTATCGATGCTCCCGTTTCCAAGCGCGTCCCGCGCGGCCTCCCGGCGAACCTTCAGCGCTACGGATGCCACCGCGGTATAACGGACGGCGTCCCCTGTGGTATCCTCCACAGCGTCGGCTTCGCCCGCAAGCTCCGCGGGATCTTCCAAAATTTCATTCTGATCGGCGTCATCGGCCTGCGCCGCGGGGGTCGGCGAGGGTGTGGTTTCCTCGCCCAGCGCTGGAATATTGCCAGAAAGCAGGCAGAGGCACAGCGTGCCCATCAACAGTCGACCAGCCCATTTTTTCATCATGCGTGCTCCTTGTTTCTATCGTTGTATCGGTTATTCCAAATCACGGAACCGCGTCGTTTTTCTGAATTTCAGCGGCGTTTCAGCGGTAACGGTTCCATTATATAGGCCACCGCCGCCGCCGTCAAGGCTGCGGCGGTTTAACCGCCGGCCGGAAAGCGCCGGCTCGCCTGCCTTTACGGCAGCGCCGATGCGCAAATCCCACAAAATGTTACATCCCGATAACTGCTTTGTTTTCCCCCCTTGCGTACATTTGTTCCCGCGGATACAATAGAAACGGAAGTATTACCTCCGATGCTTCGTAAAGAAAGGATCGCCATGACGGACGAACTGCAATCTAAAATCAACACCCTGCCGGACAGCCCCGGCTGCTACCTGATGAAAAGCAAGGGCGAAATCATTTACGTGGGCAAAGCCAAAAACCTGAAAAACCGCGTACGGCAGTATTTTCACGCCTTTGAAAACCATACGCCCAAAGTTCGGGCGATGGTTTCCCGCGTGGACGATTTTGATATCATCTTATGCCGCACCAATTTCGAGGCGCTTACTCTGGAGTGCAACCTGATCAAACTGCACCGCCCGTTTTACAATATTCTGCTCAAGGACGACAAACAGTACCCTTACCTGCGCTACAACCCCAACGAGGCGTTCCCCCGCCTCACCGTGGCGCGTACGCTGGACCCTCACGACGGGTACAAGTATCTGGGCCCCTACATCGGCGCAACAGCCGTGCGGCAGGTGCTCAACGAGCTGAGCCGGTATTTCCCGCTCCGGCGCTGCTCGCTCAAGCTGCCGCTCAACCACCCCTACCGCCCCTGCGTATACCATTCCACGGGCCAGTGCAAGGCGCCCTGCGCCGGATACATCAGCGAAAAGGACTACAAGGAGATCCTCCGCCGCGCCGTCGATTTCCTGAACGGCGACGCGCGCGATATTCTGCGGGAGCTGACCGCGCAAATGAACGAGGCGGCCGCAAACATGGCCTACGAACAGGCCGCTATTCTCCGCGATAAAATTGCGGACGTGCAGTCCATTACCGAGCGGCAGCTCGCCATCCAGACGCGGGATGTGCAGCAGGACGTGATCGCCGTTGCATCGGACGCCGCCGACGCCGTGGTGCAGCTTTTGCATATCCGCGGCGGCCGCATCGAGGGCGGACAGTCCTTCGTGCTGGAAGGCGGCGGCGGGGACGATGGCGCGACCCTCATCGAAGGGTTCCTGCCGCAGCATTATGAAGACGGCTCCGCCATCCCGCGGGAAATTCTGGTGGAAGACATCAGTGAAAACCGCGAAGAGCTGGAACTGCTGCTGCGCGAACGGCGCGAGGGCGCAGTATCGTTATTGCGTCCCTTGCGGGGGCAGAAGGCCGCGCTGGTGAAAATCGCCCGTAAAAACGCCGAAGAAGCGTTGAAAAAACGCCAGCAGAGCGAGCAGGCACGACGCGCGCAGACGGTACTCGCCATGGAGGAGCTGCAAAACGCGCTGGGCCTGCCGACGCTGCCGGAACGCATTGAGGGGTACGATATTTCCAACACGCAGGGCGTGCTGTCCGTCGCTTCGATGGTGGTATTCCACGGCGGCCTGCCCGCCAAAAAGCAATACCGTCATTTCCG
>JAQUXV010000496.1 GCA_028692205.1 Eubacteriales bacterium | reverse complement strand
TACTGATCGAACGCGTACTTGAAAATCCGCTCCAGAAATACCGTCGTCGCGCCGCCGGGGCCGCCGTCGGTCATAATCAGCACCGACTCGAACACCTGCAGGCCGTAGATCACGTTGATGACCGTCAACAAAAACAGCGTGGGGGAAAGCAGCGGCAGCGTGATCTTGAAAAACCTGCGCACGGGGCCCGCGCCGTCGATCGCCGCCGCCTCGTAATACGCCGGATTGATGGATTTCAGCGCGGCCAGCACCATCAGCGCGTAGTAGCCGGTATCCTTCCAGAGGGCGGCCATTACGATGCCGGGCATGGCCCAGCTTTGGCTGTTCAGCCACGAGGGGCCGTTGATGCCGATTACGGTAAGCATTTGGTTAAGCAGGCCGTATTTGCCGCTCAGCACCCATTGCCACACCACGGCCGCCGCCACCCACGAGGTGATGACCGGCGTATAGAAAACCGTGCGGAAAATACCGCGTCCCCGAAACGTGTGGTTTAACAGCATGCCTTCGGCGATGGACGCCACCAGGATCAGCGGCAGGTACAGCACAAGGTAGGTAACGGTGTGCTGCAGTACCTGCGGAAACTCCCGCCCCGTAAGGATGCGCGTGAAGTTTTTCAGCCCGATAAACTTCATCGACCCCGCCAGCAGATCATAATCCGTCAGGCTGAAGGCGAGGGTGGACACAATGGGAATCAGGCAGAACACCACGATGCCGATCAGCGACGGGGTGAGGAATACGGCCGCCGCCGTCCGCCGGGTTCCGCTTTTGGGAATGTACATCTCAGTCCTCCTCCCTGATCGTTCCGCCGTCCGGCGTAACCGCCACGGCATAGCGTTTGCCGCGAACCCGAACCCTGAAGCGCAGCCCGTGGATGGAGGGCGGCAGCATCGGCTTCACAGCCGGTTGGTCGCCGTTTAGCCAAAGGCCCGCCGCGCCGTAAACCACCGCCTGCCACGCCGCGCCCAGCGCCGCCATGTGCAGGCCCTCGTGGCCGGTGTTGCCCATCACGTCGCGCAGGTCCAGATAAACGGCCTTTCGCAGGTAGGTTTCCGCCTTCTGCCACAGCCCCAGTTGTAGGGCCAGCTGCGCGTGCGCGCCGTAGCTCAGGGTGGAATCGTGCAGGGTAATCGGCTCGTAATACGCAAACACGTTGCGCTTTTGCCGGTCGGTAAAGTCCGCCGGGAACAGGTTCATCAGCAGCACCAGATCCGCCTGTTTCAGCACCCGGTAGCGCTGCATACGGTCAAAACAGAATTTTTTATAGGAAGGTTCATCCCCGCCGACCGGGAAATCCGGCTCTTGCAGCCGTTCCAGCAGCTCGTCCTGCCGGAAAAGCTCGCGCTTCTCATCGTACAGGATGGGGATGCGGCTTTTCGCATGCTCCATCCTCTCCCGTTCCGCGGGGGTCAGGTTTCCGTAGCGCAGCGCCAGTTGCAGGTTATAGCGAGCAAGGTAGTTGGTGAAGGTGTTGTTGACGGTAGCGCCGCAATACTCATCCGGCCCTTTTACGAAGAACAGGCTGTACTGGTCCTTTTCCGGCTCGTACGTCATGCGGGACAGCCAATACAGCGCCGTCTGCCGGTATACCTCCGCCGCCGTGTTTTTCAGGAACGCCGTGTCCCCCGTGGTTTCCACATACCGCTGCATGGCGTATACGATATCCGCGGTAATGTGTACCTCGCACAGCCCAATATCCCAGCTTTCGCACTGCTCGGCCCCGCTTTTGGCGCACATCCACGGGAAGCGCGCGCCCTCCAGATTCTGCTTTTTGGCAAGGGCCTCGGCGTCCGCAAGGCGGTCGGCGCGGTACAGCAGCAGGTTTTTCGCCGCTTCCGGCTGCGACCACAGGAAGAAGGGAAGCATGAAAACCTCCGTATCCCAGAAGGTGTTTCCCTTGTAGCGCCCGTGCGTAAGCCCCCGCGCGCCGATGGAGCAGCCGCGTCCGGCCCGGTTGCACAGCAGTTGATAAATGTTGTAGCGCAGCGCGCCCTGCAATGATGCGTCGTCCGCGTCAACCTGAAGATCGCAGTCCTCCCACAGAGCGGCCAAAGCAGCCTCGTGCGCCTGCCACGGGTCGGCAGCATTGGAATGGGGCGTTTCGCCATCCGCAAGAATGCGCACGCGCTTTTCCACCGTCCAGCTTTCGCCCGCCGCAAGGTTCGCGGTCAGCCGGGTAACGGCGGCGCGTCGGGTAACGCGGCTTTCGCGTCCGGCTTCCCGGTCGGTCGTAATCTGCCAGCCAATCTCCACTTCCGTGCCCTCCGCCACGGCGCGAAGGCGCATCGCGGTTTCGGTAAGCGCTACGGTTTCCAGCAGTTTCACCCGCTCGGTCGCCGTCACGGTCTGGTCGTCGCTCACCGGCAAATTGCAAACGTCGGCGTCCGCCACGGCTTCCACGGTAAACGCCCCGGCCCGTTTTGCGGTAAGGTGGATGCGCTGCACCATCAGCTGCGAATCCGCCATGCTGACCATGCGCTCCATCCGAACCGCCGCGCGCTTCGTTTGCCACGTTTGCGTCAGCACGCCGCGCCGCAGGTT
>JAQUXV010000495.1 GCA_028692205.1 Eubacteriales bacterium | reverse complement strand
ATTCATCAAAGTAACCCAGAATTGCCAGCGTACAGTATAACGCCGCACCGGAATGCCCCTTGGAAATCACCAGATAATCACGGTCGGGCCATTGCGGATTTTTTGGATCGTAACGCATCTGTTTGCCATACAACACCGACAGTGTTTCCACAATCGACATGGAGCCGCCAAGATGCCCGTATTTGCGCCATTCCAACATGCGAAGAATGTTTCGCCGTATCTTCGCGGAAAATTTCTGCAATTGGAGAAGTTCCGCCTGTTCCATATGCTTTAATTGCCTCCCGTTTCGTGTAAACGGGCATATCCGGGGTACCGGGGCTGTTTCAACCCGGTACGCGGAGCCCTTTTGGTTCGTTTTCCTGCTTACTTGACGATGATATCGCGGCCCTTCAGGTCGGAGTTGAGGCATACCGCGCCGATAAGAATCGCGCCGATGACAATATCCTTCCACAGGGGATTAACGCCCATCATATTCAGACCGGAGTTGACGGCCACGATAGTGATAACGCCGATTGCCGTATGCAGCACGCTGCCCCGGCCGCCTGCCATGGACGCGCCGCCCAACGCGACCGAAGCGATGGCGAGCAGACCAAGACTGTCGCCTACGGTCGGCACTGCGCTTTTCAGCTTGAAAGCATACATTACGCCGGAGAGGGAGCTGCAGGTGGAGCAGATGATCATAGCCATCATCTGGGCTTTTTCTGTGTCCACGCCCGCAAGCCGCGTCGCTTTGGTGTTTGCGCCGACCGCCATAATGGACCGGCCGTATACGGTGTACTGCTGCAGGCAAAACAGCAGCAGCACAATGGCAAGCGCGATGTAGAACATGACCGGAATGCCCAGAAAAGGCTGGGAAGCCCACTTGACCAGATAGCGGGATTTCATGGCGATGGCTTTGGAACCATCGGGCGCCTGGGTCAGCGCGATGCAGCTCCAGAAGTTCATGGTACAAAGCGTTACGATAAAGCTAGGCAGCTTCAGCTTGGTGACCAGAACGCCGTTGAGCCAGCCCATAATCACGCCGAAGATCAGCATCAGCGGGACAACCCACAGCCCGACCTGGGAAATGTACAGGCCCGTCAAAACACAGGAGCAGGACGCTACCGCGCCGGTGCCCAGGTCGATGCCGCCTGTGAAGATGACAAAGGAGATGCCGCAGGCCATCAGCAGAAGCGGAGACACTTCCAACATCAGGTTCTGGAGGCTGTAAGCGCTCATAAAATTGGGCGTTGCGATGGTGAACACCCCAAATACCAGCACAACGCTGATATAACACATGTATTTAGACAGGTTGGAAAGCTGTGCTTGCTTGGTTTTCATGGTTGAACCTCCCTCACATCATTGCCTTGACCAGATCAAGCTGGGATGGCTTATTCCCCACGGGACAATCGAATTCGCCGTTGAACACGCCGTCCTTGAGCACGATGATGCGGTTGCACATGCCGATACATTCGTCCAACGTGTCGCCAAGCAGGATTACGGAAATACCCGCTTCCGTAATATCGCGAATCAGCGTATAAATTTCTTCTTTGGAACCTACGTCCACGCCGCGCGTCGGGTGGTTGAGAATCAGAATCTGGCACCCGCTTTCCAGCGCGCGGGAGAAAACTACCTTCTGCGCGTTGCCGCCGGATAGCTGGTTGATGCGGTCGTCGATGCTGAAACATTTAATGCCGACCTTGTCTACCCAGCCCTGTGCAACCTTGCGCAGCTTGCGGTCCGAGAGGAACCCGTGATTGGAAAGCTTCTCCATATGGGAGATGGTAATGTTGTCGGTGAGGGAGAGGATGCCGATGATGCCTTCGTCGCGGCGCTCCTTGGGCACGCACAGGATGCTGGCGCGCCGTGCCTGACAGGGGTTGGCGAACTCATAGCGCTTTCCGCACACCTCCAGCGTACCGGCCGTAAAGCCCTCGTCGCCACAGAGCGAGGCGCACAAGGCTTCTTTACCCGAGCCTTCCACGCCGCTGAAGCCGAGAATTTCGCCCTTGTGCAATTCAAAGGAAAGATGATTGAAGCCGCTGAACAGGCTCAGGTCCGTCGCCTTTAACACAACCTCGTCGCCGGGCACGGCCTGACGGTTTTCGATAAAATACTCGCCGGTGGTCGAGCGACCGACCATCTTTTCATACAGGGTGCCGATGTCCGCGTCCTTCGTGTCCATTACGGCGGTGTTGTCGCCGTCTTTGAAAACGTAGATGCGGTCGGTGATTTTCAGCACTTCATCCAAACGATGGGAAATAAATACCACCGCGTTGCCCTGCTCTTTCATGCGGCGAACCTGCTTAAACAGCCGCTCGATCTCATCATCGGAAAGCACGGTTGTCGGCTCATCTAACAAAATGATGGCTTTTCCATCACCTGCTTCGGAGACGACGCTCAGCACTTTGGCAATTTCCACCATCTGCCGGGCTGCGAAATCCAGATCGGCCGCCTTTTTACCCGGGTCGATGTCGTTTACGTCAATTTCCTGCAATGCTTTGCGGGCGTCGCGGTTCATACGCGTCCAGTCGATCAGCCCGTATTTGCTGTAACTCTTCT
>JAQUXV010000494.1 GCA_028692205.1 Eubacteriales bacterium | reverse complement strand
CTTGGTTACCTCCGCGCCCGCTGCCTGCGCCCCCGCGATAAAAGCGTCCGCCAGTTGTTCCGTGTTCCCGTTCTTGCGGGGACTGCCCACCAGCACCAGAATCCGCATCGTCGTTCCCCCTTGTTTTATCAATCAATCCAGCGCGGCCGAGTTGAAACCTACCGAATTGCATTTCAAAAAGCGCCCGTCGCCCTGCTCGCCCAGGTATTGCCCGTCCGCAAACACCGGCTTGCCGCGTAGGTATGTGGCGGTTACGCGGCCGTGCAGGGCCGTGTTCTCCCAAATGGTATGGTCGAGGTTGCCGTGCATCTCCCGCGCGCGCACCACACCGTCCTGTTTGGGGTCGAACACCGCCACATCGGCATCCAGCCCCGGAAGCAGCGCGCCCTTGCGGTCGCTCAGCCCAAACAGCTTCGCGGGGTTTGCGGCGCATACGGCTACAGCACGGGAAAAGGGAATCCGCCCCAGATTGGCCTGCGTTAGCATGTACGGGTACATGGTCTCCACCCCGTCGCAGCCGTTGGGGATGGTGGTAAAGTTGCCTTCCCGCCCGTTCGGCAGGCGAAGGCCGTAATCCTTTTCGGCCCGGGTAAAGGGACAGTGGTCGGTTGCAACGGTGGCGATGTCTCCCCGCGCCAGCGCCGCCCAAAGCGCCGTCTGCGACGCCCGGTTTTTGATGGCGGGCGAGCACACATAGTCCTGCCCACGCTCCTCGTGGTAGACATCGCAGGTAAAGTTGAGGTACTGCGGGCAGGTCTCGGCAAACACCGGCCGACCCTCGTCCCGCGCGCGCGTCACATGGGCGGCGCTCCCCTCGTCCGTCAGATGGACGATATACACGGGCGCGTTCGCCTCTTTCGCCAGCGCGATCACCCGGCCCGTCGCCTCGGCGGCCACGTCCTCGTTGCGGCTCATGTAATGCCACCACGGGTCGGTTTTACCGTCGGCCAGAAATTCCTTCACCCGTGCATCCAGCATGCCGCGGTTTTCCGCGTGCACGGTCACCAGCGCGCCGATGCGCGCCGACTCCTGAAGCAGCGTATACAGCGCCTCGTCGGTTAGCCCGAAATCGTACACCATATAAGCCTTGAAGCTGCTCACGCCCCCGGCGACCGCATCCTTCACCGAGGCGAGGAGGGCGGGCGTGCTAAGGTCGCTTACACCGATGTGGAAGGCGAAGTCCACCGCAGCCTTGCCCGCCGCCATAGGCACGCGCCTGGCAAGCGTTTGCGGCAGAGGTTCACCCTTTTCCTGCAGCAGATAGTCGATCACCGTGGTGGTGCCGCCGCAGGCCGCCGCGCGCGTGCCGGTAAAATAATCGTCGCTCGTGTCTATACCGGAGCACACGCATTCCAGATGGGTGTGCGCGTCAATCGCCCCCGGCAGCAGCAGCTTGCCGAAAGCATCGATCACCTGCGCGTCCCCAGCGGGCAGATCGACCCCGATCGCGGCGATTTTTTCGCCCGAAACCAACAGATCGGCTTTGACCATCCCTTCGGCGGTCACCAGCGTGCCGCCGCGAAACAGAAGCTTCATTCAGCTTTCCTCCTATTCGGAAACGATCCTACCCACTATACTACCTATCGTTCTGCGGGGATTGCGGAATCCCTTGCCGCCTTCCTTGGAAAAATCCGCACAAATCAGTTTTTTTTCGGTCCTTCGCAAGCTGCTTCAGGCGTTTTGGAGCTTCCAGCCCCAAAACGAAAACCGTTTGCGCTGCGCCCGATTGATTCCTTGCGGACAACCCTTTTACCGTTCTCCGTTTACGGAGCTGTCTGCTTTGGGGCTGGGGCCGGCATGCAAGCCTGCGCAGTGTGCGCCGGGTTCCAGCCGTATTCCGCCAGAAACGCCGCGTCCGCCGGGCAGAAAATATAGTCCGAAAGGCGCTCGGGCACCACCCACTCGGCGGCGGAATGCACGTTGAGCACAAGCGCCGCCCCGGTTTCCGCCCGTGCCTCCACAAACGCGAAATGGATGGGCCGCCCGTCCGTGGTGTAGTCCATTTCCACCACCACGTTTACAGTCGTTACACGCAGCGCGAGTTCCTCCATCAGCTCACGGCGAACGCAGTCCTCATAGCTTTCGCCCGCCTCCCGCTTGCCGCCGGGAAACTCCCACAGGCCTTCCAGCGCCGCCCACTCGCCGCGCTCGTCCACCCTGCGCCGGGCGATCAGCACCCGGTTTTGCCCATCCCGAACAATGGCTGCCGCCACCTCGATCATCCCGCGTTCCTCCCCGTGGTCAGAAATTCCGGCTCATATCGTACTGATTGAAAAAATCATTGCGGAAATCGCCAAACCGGTCTTCCGCGATGGCCGCGCGCACGTCCTCCATCAGCCGCAGCAGGAAGCGCAGGTTGTGGATGCTCGCCAGCCGCGCGCCGGTAATCTCCCCCGCTTTGAACAGGTGTCGGATGTACGCGCGGGAGAAGTTTTGGCAGGCGTAACAGTCGCACCCCTCCTCGATGGGGCCGAAATCGTGCGAATATTTCGCGTTTTTAATCACCAGCCGCCCGCCGCGCGTAAAGCAGGTGCCATTGCGCGCAATGC
>JAQUXV010000493.1 GCA_028692205.1 Eubacteriales bacterium | reverse complement strand
TCCACATTGGCGTCCCGCTGCATCACCGGGCACAGCCGCGAGCGCAGCAGCGCCCAGTCCGGCAGGTTGATAAAGTATTTCAGTTCGTGCCGGTAGCCCGTCATACGGGGTTCACCACCGTTCCGTCCGCCTGAACGGTAAACGTACGCATGCCCGTATGCACGCCGGTGGCGGTTTCCACCTGATCGAACGCCGTTTGGGTGTTACCGCTGTCGTTCTCGGCCGTTACCCGCCAGTAATAAGTGCCCGCAGGCAGCCGCGGCGCCGTCGCGCCGGTACCCAGAAGGTCATTGCTTTCCCAGACGATGGAAGCCGCGTTAAACGTCCAGTCGTTTGCGATTTGCACATCGTAGGCGATGAACTCGCCGTTAAAATCGAACGAGGCATTCCAGTCCAGCGCAAGCCCGCCGTCGCCGGCCGTCACGTTGCTCAGGAAGAACGGCATCGGCTTTTTAACAGAGTCCAGATAGTACTGGTAGGCCGTGTCGGTATCGTAGGGCAGCTGCGCGTACACCTTTTCCAGGGTTGCGGATGGCACCTGCATATATACCGAGTCCGGCAGCCTGGTTGTATACTGATCAACCACTTCGCGATATTGCCGAATCAGATCCGCGATCTTTGCGGGCGTAATGATTTTATGCAGCGCCTCCACCTTATCGTTGAGCGCTTCCCGGTACGCCTCCACCCGGAGCATACGGTTAAAGAGCACCACATTCCAGTAATCCGAAACGCCGCGCGTCCACTCCCCCTCCGTCCATGTGTTGCCCAGTATTTCATCCTCGGAGTAGGAAAGCGAGCCGTCGCCGTCCCAGCAGATGTAATACCACTTATCGCTGTTTACGGGGCTATAGAGCAGGTAGTTCTGCGCGTTGCTGTCCGGGTTGGCCATCAGGATATTGAAGGCCAGATAGCTGGTCAGGTTATCGAGGTTGAAATAGCGGTCGATCACTTCCTCAATGGGGAGGGTATAATCGTTCACCGCGTCCAGCATTTCCAGCAATTTGTCGTGGTTTTCGCCGGTTTTGGGCTCCAATATTTCGCTGAAAGCCGTAAGGTCGTATTCCGGGTCGGTCGCCAGGCGGAGCGTATCCTCATAGCGGCGCATCTCGCAGATGTTGGCTTTGTACAGGTCGCCGTTCTGGCTCAGGCCGTGGTTGCGCAGGTACCGCCCGTTGGGCAGTTCCACCTGCGTATACAGGCCGTAGTCGGTAAACTCGGCCTCCGGCTCCGCGGCCGTTTCATCCTTGATGTAAACATGCACAAACCGGGTGCGCAGGCTGGTCATGCCGGGCACCTCCCGCAGGAGGGTAAAAAACAGCATGTTCCGCAGGCGCGTGGGGTCGCCCGGATGTTTGTTGATCGCAATCGCCCGCTGCCCCTGCCAGAGCCCGGCGCTGTCGTATAAACTGATCCGGTAGGATTTTTGCACATAGCCGGTGCTGGTACGCCCGCGCACGTTCAGCGTCGCGTTGGCCGTAGAAGCGCCGTAGCCCACCGCGCCGGGCAGCGGCCCGTTTTCGTCCCCCACCTGAAACAGCACCGTCGTCAGGATTTTTTGCACGTTGCTCATATCCTGCGTGTTACGGTAGGCGTTCACCTCGTCAAACGTATGGTCGGTGCCGTCCGCTTTGCTGCCCTTAATAACCGTCAGGTAAAAGCACACCACATCCGTGGGGTCGAACTCGCCGTACAGGGACGAATCGTCCGTCAGCGGAAGATCAGCAATCTTCATCGTCTCCGCCTTGCTCACCGTTTGGGGCGCGGCGGTTGCCGAGGGGGCCGCCGTCTGCTGCCGGGCGCAGCCTGCCAGCAGCAGGCAGGCCGTTGCCAGCAGCGCCAGTAAAATACGCTTCACTTTGTTTCCCTCCTGCCTTTATAGGTTTCTCCGGCCCACACGGCCGCGCGCTCATCCAGCATCACCGCCAGCCGCGTCCACAGCCCGGTTTTCCGCGACGCCAGCACCGGCTGCCCGCAGAACACATGGTAGTCAATATGCTTCACGTACCGGTACAGGCGCGGCATCGCCGTAAGGTACATCGCAATTCCGCCCGCCACGATGCCGATACCGTAGTAAAGCGGCGGTCCTGTGCGCGTCCACAGGCTGACGACCAGATTGACCAGAAAGAACACCAGACAGCTTGCCAGCGCGCCCTTCCGATCGTCAAAATACAGCTGCAGCAGCATTATGCTGTTGGCGATGGCGTAAGCGCTGTACCCGATGCTCATCACCTGAAACATCTCGATCATGTCCGCGGTGAAACCGATCGCCTCCAGCAGATACCGCGCGAAAATGATATAAGCCACCATGCAGAAAACCTGCACCTGCGCCAGTTTGAAAATCTCATGCCGCATCGAGGTAATCATATCTTCCCGAGCGAGGCTGATCTGCGCCAGCGTTCCGCCGCTGTTGACGGCAGTGAAATAAGCGCGGTACTTCTGGTAGAAGTTCACTTCCACCGAAACGACAAAGTTGATGTTCGCGGGTACCGTGACCAGAAAGGCGGCGAAGGCCGCCGAGTCGAACGTTCCCGCCTGACGGAAAGGCCCGGT
>JAQUXV010000053.1:8735-11531 GCA_028692205.1 Eubacteriales bacterium | reverse complement strand
GTAGTTCTCATTGTCGTCATTCGTGTCGGCCACCGTGCGCACTGCCTCCACGCTCTTCAGATCGCTCAGCATATCGTCCACCTTGGACGTATCCAGCTCGAAGCTCTCGCGCGGCTCGTACACCCAACTGTCATTTTCCTTTGCAAGGGCGACGGTGCTGCCGTCGTTGGTGAATTCAATTTTGTTTACGTTATCCTCGTCCGTGGTGAGGAGGACGGTTTTCGCCGCCTCCTCCTCCGAGTTTTTTGCAGCTTCCTGCCGCTGCGTGTTCAGGTTGAGCAGATAGGCGCCCGCGCCGAACACCACTACGACGGCCAGCAGTATAAGCAGGCGTTTGCCTTTCTTCATCAACGCTTCCTCCTCTTCACGACTACGAAGATGCCCGCGCCGAGCACCGCCAGCGGCAAAATCACCGCGATGATGGAGCTCCAGATCGTCGCGGAGCTATCCGGAACGGTCAGGTATTCCTGGCTCAGGCTCTTTGCGCGGATGGAGATGTTGTTCTCCCGCTCACACATCCAGCTTAGGCTGTTCAGGAACAGATCCTGGTTGGAGCCGCTTACATACTGGTTAATCTGATCCGCAAGGAATTCCGAAGAGGAGAACCACACCAGACGACTTTCTCCGTTATCCACGCTCTCGCTTACGGCTACGCCAAGGTCGAAAGGCCCGTCTACATCGCCGTCTTCCTTCTCGGCGGTGGTAACGTTTTTCGCGTCCGCTTTCAGGAATGCGCTGTCGGACGTCGTCAGCAAGCTGCTGATCGTAAGCGTGGAGCGATAGCTGTCCAGCTTCGTAATACCGTGCGCATCGGGCATGAGGATATACAGATTCTCATCCTTGATGGGGTTGGTAATGTCGTGCGCCTCAATGTTGGGCAGCAGGTAGTTCACATAGCCGCGCATGCAGTTGTTGGAGCTGCCTTCCAGCACCAACCCGTTTGCGAAGTCCACGCCGTAGTTGTTTACCAGCGTCGTCAGGTTCGGGCGCTCCTGATCGGCATAATCGGTAATCAGCAGCAGATGGCCGCCGCCGTTCATATACGTCAGGATCTTTTCGGTTTCCTGGCTGCTCAGGTCCTGCGTCGGGGCGCAGATGAGCAGGCAGTCGCAATCATCCGGCACGGCGTCCAGCGACAGCAGGCTTACATCCTCAACGGTCAGGTTATCCTTTTCCACCGCGGAAAGCAGGTCGCCTGAAAGCTCGGTCTCACCGTGCCCCTGCAACTGGTACACCACGGGCAGGTTATCGCTGATTACATAGTCGATGGCGCTGGTGAGGGCGCTTTCCCCCGCAAAGTTCACATCGTAATTGCCGGTGTAGTAGTAGTTGGAATAGTCATATTCGTAGATGTCGGTTTTGGCGACGACTTTACTGCGTTTATTGCTGGTAACGATTACGCTGTTGGCGTCCACATCGTCGCTGGTGTACTGGGAGGTGAATTTGGGCTGCACCACCGGGTCCACCGTATTTACGGTAATCTTGTCGCTTAGCGCCTTATACCGGTCCAGCAGCTGGACGGTCGTATCGTCCTCGCTGCCGCTTTCGGCAATCAGCGTCAGGGTCACGTTCTGATCCAGGTTTTTCAGCAGCTGTTCCGTCTGCTCGGAAAAGGTGAATAACTGCTGAGAGGTCGTGTCGATTTTCGTCACCGTGGAAGGCAGCTGCCCAATGAACAGGTTTACCGCCACCACAACCGCTACCACGATGATCGACACCAGCACCGCGTAGCCGCCGCTTTTAAACCTGCGGCTTTTGAAGATGGAGGTTTTATTTGTATTTTTCATCTTACATTTCCTCCCCTAACTCCAGCGCCTCTTCTCCACGGATTGCACCGTGAAGAAGCAAAACAGCGCCGCAACGGAAATAAAGTACACGATTCCGGTGATGTCGAAGATGCCGCTGGTAAAATTGTCCATGCGGTCGAAAATCGCCAACGCACCCAGCGCGCCGGTAAACGCGCCTTCCATCGTGGTCGGGGAAAGAAGGTACAACAGCGCAAGCGGCACAAACGTAACCACTGCGGTTACGCCCGCGGCCGTCCAGCTCTTGGTCATCAGCCGCACAACCAGGCTTACCAGCAGCGCCACTACCATCAGTGAAATGGTGGAAGCCAGCGACGTGGAGGTGATCAGGTTGGACAGCGCCGTCATCAGGTAGCAGAGGATCAACGTGCCAAGGCACATCACAGCGGCAATAATCTGGTTTTCGGTAATGCTCGACATGAACATGCCGATGGCGATCAGCGCGCAGCCCAGCAGGTAGAACGCGAAGAGGCTGGAATACGCGGTCGCGTAGCTGATGGTGCCGAAGCTACCGATCAACAGCGGGTACAGTGCCGTAATGACCATGGGAATGGTCAACAGCGCCACCATAGCCAGATATTTACCCATAACCGTATCCAACACGCTGATGGGCAGGGAGTAGAGCAATTGATCGGTATTCTGTTTGCGTTCTTCGGCGAACACGCGCATGGTCAGTACCGGAACGGCAATCAGAAACATGAACGAAGAACTGCTGATAACGTACTCAAAACCCGGATAAGCATATTTCAGGTTCAGCGCCGAAGTATAGATACCAAAAAACAACAATACGAAGGCGATGAACACATAACCCATCATACCGGTAAAGTAGCTCTTGAATTCCCTTTTGAATACCGCGCTCATCAGGCCGCGCCTCCTTCTTTGGCCTTTTCATCGGCCGACGCCTGTTCGGGCGCGGGCTGCTCCGGCGCGTTCCCGGAAGTAAGCGACAGGAACACGTCCTCAAGGCTCTGCTTCTCGCGTACCATGGACA
>JAQUXV010000053.1:0-8635 GCA_028692205.1 Eubacteriales bacterium | reverse complement strand
TAGATCTTTCCGGAATCGATGGTGAAGCTCACATGATCCACGGCGATGTGGTTGCCATACACCTTTGTGAGATTCTTAACCTCGATCAATGTGATTCCTCCCGTCGGATTTTGTCAGTCTCATTGTAGCGGGCAACTATGAATAAATCTTCTTGCAACTGTGGACAAACTTTTAACGCAAAGTGAAGGTTCCGTGAAAGTCTGACCTTAGCGTTCGAAGGACAAACAAATATAGGAAAACTGGGACTTGCGCCCCCGTCGGATTGATAGAAAGTTCTGTCATCTCGGCTGGTATCGGAGACTTGCAGCCCACTGGATGCGCTCGTATCGCCCGGTTGAGCCGGGTAGGTGATGTGTTTACGTTTGGCTGCAAGCGGCACCCATCGTGGAAAGAGCATCGCAATCCACATTAAAAAGCGGGGGCAAACGCCCCCGCCGACGGCAGTCCCCCGTTCGGTTCCAGCCTTCAGCCTTTCACCGAACCTGCCATCAACCCGCCGACCATCTGCTTTTGCCCTGCAACGAAGATCACCACCGACGGAATCAGGATAATGATAAAGCCGGCCATGATAAGTCCGTAGGACATTCCATCGTCGAATGACAGCATGCTGATGCCGATCTGCACGGTACGCATGTCGGTGGAGTTGGTTATCAACAGCGGCCACATGTATTGGTTCCATGTGTTGATGAAGCAGTAAATCGCCAGCGCGCTGGCCGCCGGCATGGAAACCGGCATCAGCACCGAGCTGAAAAACCACAGCTCGCCGCAGCCGTCGATGGTGGCGGCCTCTTTAAACTCCTTGGGCACGGTCAAAAACTGCTGGCGCATCAAAAATACGCCCAGCGCCGAGGCGCAATACGGGAGGATCAACCCGGCGTAGCTGTCCAGCAGGTGTGCGGAGGCGACGGTAAGGTAGTTGGAAATAATAATCGCTTCGCCCGGAATCATCATGGTCGCCAGAATCGCGATAAAAATCAGGCGCTTTCCCCGAAACTCAAAGTATACGAACGCGTACGCCGCCAGTGCGGACGTAAGCACTTGCGCCAGCATGATGCAGATGGATACGATCGCGCTGTTCAGCACAAAGCGCAGTACCGGCGCGGTGTGGAACGCCTTCACATAATTCTCCAGCGTCGGCTGTGTGGGAATCAATTTAGGCGGATAGGAAGCGATAAAGCTGTCCGGCATCAAGCTGATGCTTAGGGCGTAGAGTACCGGAAACACGATCATCAGCCCGAGCAGTATCCCCACGAACCCCTTCACGATTCCATTCGTGTTACGCATAGTGTACCCCCTTGTTTTCAAAGCGGAATTGCACCATCGTAATCCCGAGCATCATCACAAACAGAATCAGGGATTCAGCGCACGCCGAGCCGAAGCGATAGTTCATAAACGCCTCCAGATAGATATCGTACACCAGCACGCGGGTGGCGATGCCCGGCCCGCCCTGCGTGAGGATACGGATTTGTCCAAAGGCTTGAAAGCTGCCCATGATATCCAGAAAAATCACAAAAAACAGAGTTGGAGAAATCATCGGAAGTGTGATGTGAAAAAACTCCTGCCAGCCGTTTGCGCCGTCGATCATTCCGCTTTCAACCAATTCGCCTGGTACGCCTCGCAGCGCCGTGAGCAGAAAAATGAAGTTGCTGCCCATTTGCAGCCACACCGTTACCAACGCAACCGAAAACATCGCATACCGTTCGTCCGCAAGCCAGTTAATATCCGTCCCCAGCAGGTAATTGGCAATACCGATCACCGGATTGTAGATCAGCGCCCACACCAGCGCCGCGGAAGCGGAAGCAATCGCCATCGGCAGAGAAAACATGGTTTCCACCGCGCGCGATACCCTTGGGATGCGCCGATTGGCGAACACCGCCAGCAGCATGCCGCCTAACAGTGTAGGCAGGGCGATCAGCGGCACGAATTTCAGCGTGTTCAGGAGAATTGTGTAAAAATCCTTGCGATTAAAGATCATTGTAAAGTTTTTCAGCCCCACCATCTTTTTTAACTGCCCGGCGGCGTCCGTAACGGCGAAGCTGGTGAAAATGGTGCGAAAAAACGGATAATAATAGAAGCTGATAAAAAAAACAAAAACAGGAAGCAAGAATAAATACGGCGCCCACCTTCGCCGCTTGCCACCTACCGCGATAATTTCATATTGGTTCCTGTGCAACTGCCGCATAAACATCCTCCTACTATTGCCTGTACTGCCTGCAATATAACGTTTTCATGTTAGAAGCCGCCGGAGATAGCATTAAAACGGTGTAAATTCATCACAACTGCATATTTAACCTATTTTATACCCATTGGCCCGCCGAATTTTTACAACATCCCGGTAAACTCATGGTGGTTTTAAGGGAAAAAGAAAAGAAAGAAGGGTTTCCATTGAAGAAAGTATTATCCTTCGTACTCTCGCTGGCGATTGCCCTGACCTTTACGGCGGGCGCGCTGGCTGAGAAAACCACCATTACCTTCTGGCACTCTATGGGCGGCTCCGGCGGCGAGGCGATTGACAAAATCGTATCCGATTTCAACGCGGCCAACCCGGACATCGAAGTCGTCGCCGAATATCAGGGTTCATATGACGATGCCATCACGAAGCTGAAGAGCGCCGTAACTTCCGGCCAGGGGCCCGAAATCATGCAGCTGTACGATATCGGCACCCGCTGGATGATCGACAGCGGCTACGCCGTCACCATGCAGGAAGTTATTGACCGCAACGGCTACGAAGTAAGCCAGCTGGAGCCGAACATCGCCGGGTACTACACGGTGGATGGCACGCTGTACTCCATGCCGTTCAACTCCTCCACTCCCATCATGTACTTTAACGCCGATCTGCTGAAATCCGCCGGGATCGACACCGAAAACCCGCCCGCGAACATGGAAGAGCTGCGGGCCGCCTGTGAAAAGCTGACCAACGGCGATGTGACCGGCATGAGCTTCCGCGTATACTCCTGGTTCTTTGAGCAATACTGCTCCAAGCAGGGGCTTGATTTCGCCGACAACGACAATGGCCGCACCGCTCCCGCAACCGCCGTCGCCTTTGATGAAAACGGCGCGGGCGTAACCCTGCTGAGCTGGCTGAAGAACATGAACGACAAGGGCCTCAACGCGAACTTCGGCCGTGACGACACCGCCACGATGACCGCTTTCGCCGCCGGTAAAATCGGCTTCATCTTCGGCTCTACCGCGAGCCTGACCACCATCCTCAAGGCCGTCAACGGCGCGTTCGAAGTGGGCACCGCTCCCCTGCCGGATCTGGTAACCGGCGTCAACGGCGGCGTATCCATCGGCGGCGCTTCGCTGTGGATGATGAACAAGGGCGACGACGCTTCCAAGGATGCCGCCTGGAAATTCATCGAATATGCGGTATCCCCCGAAGTGCAGGTGTACTGGCACGAGATGACGGGTTATTTCCCCGTAACCACCAAAGCGTATGATTTGCCCGAAATGCAGAAACATTTAGCCGAACGTCCCCAGTTCCAGACCGCGATCGATCAGCTGCACGCTTCCCCCGTCGAGGCGCACGGCGCGCTGCTGGGCGTGTTCACCGAGGCCCGCGGCATTATCGAATCCAACTGGGAGAGCATGCTTGGCGGCAGCCTGACGCCGGAAGAAGCGATCAGCGCATCCGCCTCGTCCATTAACGACGCGATTGAGATGTACAACTTCGCCAACAACTAATCCACATAGCTTATAAAAGGAAGCCCCGAAAACGGTTCATCCGTTTTCGGGGCTTCCTTTGGCAGTGGGAGAACTTTTGAGATATCGTCAGGTTGACCGCTAATAGCAAAGGCGGTATCGTCCCGGATATCTTTCGTTGGCTTTCATTTACACCAGAGAGCCGATCACAGCTGCTTTTGTAACGATCCCGCTGAAGCGGTTATTGTCGTCAATCACCGCGATGGGGTATTTGGCCGCTGCCGCCACTGGAAGAAGATCCGCGATCTGGGTTTCCGGGGTTGTCGTCGGCGCGTCCCGCACAATTGCATCGAAGAAGGAGATTTCCCCCGCCTTCACCTTTAAAGCCTGCTCCAGCGGGAGTATCCCGACATATTCCATATCATTATCGACGATGTACGCGCTGGAAACGCCTTGTATCTTCATCTGTTTCAGCGCGTTGTTTGCGCCGTCCCGTGAGTGGATCAGGCAGTTGGGCGACTGCATGATGTGTTTAACACAATAAATCTGCGCTTTATCCGCGCTGTTAATAAAATTCCCAACATAGTCGTCCGCGGGGTTGGAGGCCATTTCTTCCGGCGGCGCTGTCTGGATAATCGCGCCGTCCTTCATAATGGATACGGTATTGCCAAGCTTGAACGCCTCGTTGATGTCATGCGTAATGAACACGATGGTTTTGTTCAGCTTTTTCTGGATGGACAACAGCTCGAATTGCATGTCTCTGCGTACCAACGGATCAAGCGCGGAAAACGGCTCGTCCATCAGCAGTACATCCGGGTCGTTGGCCAGCGCACGGGCAATGCCAACACGCTGGCGCATACCGCCGCTGAGGCTGGCGATGCTTTTATTCTCCCATCCGGCCAACCCAACCATCTCAATCATTTCCATCGCTTTTTTCTCACGGTCTTCGCGCTTAACGCCCCGTACTTCAAGGCCATAGGCGACGTTTTCCAAAACATTGCGGTGGGACATAAGGCCAAAATTCTGGAACACCATCGATATTTTCTTCCGGCGCATTTCCAGAAGCTCTTTTTTACTGTACTTTTCGATGTCGTTGCCTTCAAAATAGATCGAACCGGACGTGGGTCGGTTGAGCATATTAAGGCATCGCACCACCGTAGATTTGCCCGATCCCGATAAGCCGATGAGCACATAAATTTCGCCGCGCTGCACCTGAAAGGATACGTTGTTGATCGCAACGGTCACGCCCGTCTTTTTAGCAATTTCGTCCTTGCCCGCGCCTTTTGCGAGCATTTTGCGAGCCGCCGCCTTATTGACGCCGTACAGTTTATACAGGTCTTTTACCTCGATGATCGTCTCTGATTCGTTTGTTGTCATTGGCCATCACCATCTTTTTTGAAAATACCCTGCGTCAGCCGGTCGATCACAATCGCGATAATCACAATCGCAATTCCTGCGGCAAAGCCCCTGCCGCTGTCCAGCCGGTTAATGCCGGTGATTACCTCCGCGCCAAGCCCTTTGGCGCCGATCATCGAGCAGGTAACCACCATCGCGATCGCCATCATAATCGTTTGGTTGACTCCCGTCATGATCGTAGGCATCGCCTGAGGTATTTGAACCTTAACGAGCGTTTGCAGCTTTGTGGAGCCAAAGGCTTTGGACGCTTCCACAACCTCGCCGTTCACCTGCTGGATGCCGTGACAGGTCAGCCGTACAATTGGCGGGATTGCGTAAATCGTTGTCGCAATGACCGCGGGAGGGTTGCCCAATCCAAGCAGCATAACCGCCGGAATCAGGTATACAAAGCTCGGCATGGTCTGCATCGTATCCAATATCGGGCGCACAACCGTATAACTCTTTTTGCTGAACGAAATCAGTATGCCAAGCGGAAACCCCAGCAGCAGCGAGATCAGCACCGACGTTACGATGATCGTAAGTGTTTCATACATCAGAGCCCACAGCCCGATTGCGCCGATGAAGAACATCAGCGCCGTATAGAAAATAGCGCGCGGCAGCTTTTTGGTCATCCTGAACGTCAGAAAAAAGACTAACGCAAGTAAAAGCCACCACGGTACAAAGTCGATCACAGCGCCGACGGTGTTCAGGAGCGCGCGAAGGACATTTGTAAGCCCTTCAAAAAACGCGTCCCAATGAATCAGCATGTAATCGATAGCTTTGTTGATAGGTTCCTGAATATTCAACGTAATGCCTTCAGGGAAATTAAAAAACCAGTCTGGCATCAGGCGCTCCCTTCTCTAATACAATATAGAATCATTCACTTTGCGGATACCGCGGCGGGGCGGCGGTATCCGCAAAGACGTTGCATACGAATGCGAACCGGTTTCCTTATTCCGCGGCTAGCGCTTCACGGACAACGGTTGCCTTATCATCCGGCAGCCACTGGGTCAGCAGTTCATCGTGCTGTTGCAGGAACCATACAGCCGCATCCCTGTAGGAGGCTCCAGATTCCTGAATATATGTCAAACCTTCCGCCGTGAGCGAACTGGACGTTTTATAATTGCTCAGGAATGCACAAAAGTCCGGTGCCGTTTCCACCAGGGCAGGGTTTACGCCAACGGTTACCCGTACGCTCGGACAGGCGCATTCACCCTTTTTGAACAAGTCGGCCTCGTAAGGAGCGTCTTCCAAAAGGACAAGATCGTATTTACCGGTCAGCCATGTCGGCTCCCAATAATAGCCTACAATCGCCTGCCCTTTTTTATACGCGCCGGCGAACGCGGCTGCAAGCGCCGAATCCGAACCCGGGTCCATATAGATGTAATTCGCATCCAGACCGTAGAAAGCATACTTGTTGCGCATTACGTTGTCGATTTCCCAACCGGAGATCGCGCCGTAGATACGGCCTTTAGAAGGTTCATCCGGGTCGGTAAACACATCGCTGTATTTTGCCAGATCCGCGACGGTTTTCAGGTCGGGCGCCATCGGCTCGATTCCTCTTTCCGCATCGCCCTCAATTACGTACCGGGGCACGTAAAATCCCTGCGCATTATCGTCATAGTTCACGGAGAGCTCCGTAATCTTGCCGGCGGCCACATCCTCGGTATAGGTGACAAGGTTGTCCGTCCACAACTCCATCATTACGGAAATATCTCCGCTCAGCAGTCCGCTGTACGTGATGGCCGTTGAGCCCGAAAGCTCCTCCGTTTCAACGCCGTAAGCCTTTTCCCCGATATAGGAGGCAATGGCGTTGTGCAGCCTGATGCTGTCCCAACCCGCGTCTCCGAATACGACCTTCGCCGTTTCGGCGCTTGCGCATCCAGCCAGAAGCGCAATGGAGAGAACACACACCGTCAGGAATGCAAGTGTCTTTTTCATGTTCAATTTCTCCCTTCAATTCTCAATCATTATACATTTTAACATAAAAAGCCGTTCGTTTCAAATCCACACAATATCGGACTAATAGTTCTATGGTTTCTCGTGCATCAATCTGTTGTGGTTTTTATTTTTCCGTTGCCAATCTCTCTTCGTTTTTATGCTAAATAATTATGCACTTCCTGTATCATTATTCTTGACAACTGTAATATTATAATTATGTTTTATCTTTTTTAATCCAGATGCCAATTGTTAGTCATTCGCCAAGTTCCACCACCCGATAATGCTTCGAAAAAGCCTCGTCATGTTACACTCTTGAAAACAAAAAAGCCCCGGGAACGGCTTGTTTGCCGCTTCCCGGGGGATATCTTTAACGCAGTTTATCTCGCTTTTACAATTTCCAGCACCATTTGCGCCATGCGTTCCATCTCCGGCACGCTTACGTATTCCAGTACCCCGTGCCCGTTGTAGCCGCCCGTAGGCAGGTTGGGGCACGGCAACCCCATGTAGGACAGGCGAGAGCCGTCCGTGCCGCCGCGGATGGGAATGATAACGGGCTCGTCTCCCGCCGCACGGATGGCCTCCATCGCACGGTCGATAATTTCCGGATGCCCGTCTATCTTCTCCTTCATGTTGTAATACGAGTCTTTCAGCGTCAGGTTAACGGTTCCCGCGCCGTATTTATCGTTCAGATACGCGGCTATCGCCTGCATCCGTTCCTTGCGGCGCGCAAACAGAGCCGCGTTATGGTCGCGAATAATATACTGGAGAACGGCTTCGTTCTCATCGCCCTTGACGGCGCAAAGATGATAAAACCCTTCCCGGCCTTCCGTATGCTCGGGGGTTTCGCTGTCGGGAATCATGTTGATCAACTCCGCGCCGATGCGCGCGGCGTTTTTCATTTTATTTTTCGCCGTGCCCGGATGGATATTGAAGCCACGCACCGTCACTTTGGCGGAACAGGCGTTGAAGTTTTCGCACTCGAATTCGCCCGGCGTTCCGCCGTCCACCGTGTAGGCAAAATCCGCTCCAAAGCCTTTCACGTCGAAAGCATCCGCGCCGCTGCCGATTTCCTCGTCGGGCGTAAAGCCGATGCAAACCTTGCCGTGCTTAATGGTGCGGTCGTTCAGCAGTTTCTCGCAGGCCGTCATGATTTCGGCTACGCCCGCTTTATCGTCTCCGCCAAGCAGGGTGGTACCGTCGGTAACGATGAGCTCGTGCCCGATGTGGCGCGCCAGCGATTCATATTCCGCAAAGCGCATTACCGCGCCATTGCCAATCTCCAGGTCACCCCCCTCGTATTGCACAGCGCGCGCGTGTACCGGCCCCGTCGGGGCGCTGGGCGCCGTATCCATATGGGCGATCAGGCCTATTGTCGGCTGGTTTTCCGTGTTTGCGGGAATTTCTGCGTACACATAGCATTCCGGAGAAACGCGCACGTTTTCCGCTCCCAGCTCGCGAAGCTCTTTCTCCAGCAGCCGTGCCAGCGTCCATTGCTTTTCGCTGGAAGGGTGGGTTCCGCTTTCCTCGTCAGCGCCGGTATCAATCGCCGCATATCGTAAAAAACGTTCTTTAACAGACATTCATTGTTCCTCCCGTTCACTTCAGTATGCACAAGGATAGCACTTTCCAGTCGGCCTGTAAAGTTGATGTTGTACGC
>JAQUXV010000492.1 GCA_028692205.1 Eubacteriales bacterium | reverse complement strand
GCCTGATGGGATGTCAGCACCACGTTCGGGCGGGACACCAGCAGCGCCAGCACATCGTCCTTCATGATGTTGCCGGAATTGTCTTCAAAGAAAAGCTCGGCTTCTTCTTCGTATACATCCAGGCCCGCGCCGCGCACCTTGCCGCTGTTCAGTGCGTTCAGCAGCGCTTCGGTATCGATCAGCGCGCCTCGGGAGGTGTTCACGATAAACACGCCGTCTTTCATTTTCGCAAAAGCGTTCGCATCCAGCATGTGCCGGGTCTGTTCCGTCAGCGGGCAATGCAGCGAAATCACATCGCTTTTTTCAAACAGTTCGTCCAGCGTAACATACTCGATGCCGGAATCTTTCGCGGGGAAAGCGTCATAGGCAATCACATGCATTCCGAACCCTTTGCAGATATCGATAAACGCGCGCCCGATTTTACCGGTGCCGATAACCCCGACCGTTTTCCCGTGCAGATCCACCCCGGTTAAACCTACGATGCTAAAATTGAAATCCCGTGTACGGTTATAGGCGCGGTGCAGCTTACGGTTCACAGTCAGCAGCAGCGCCATGGCGTGTTCCGCAACGGCGTACGGCGAATAGGCCGGCACGCGAACGACGTTGATCTTTCCATAGGCCTCTTTGAAATCCACATTGCTGTAACCCGCGCTGCGCATGGCAAGCACCCGCACACCCATATCGTACAGCTTGTCGATCACATCCGCGTTGACGGTATCATTTACAAAGGCGCATACCGCGTCGCTTCCGGCGGCGAGCTGCACGGTCGCGGGGGTCAGTTTGCTTTCCAGATACTGAATTTCAAAATGTGTATTTGCTTTATCGAACCATTCCCTGTCGTAAGGTTTGGCATCGAAGAACGTAACTTTCTTCATGATATCGGCCCTTCTGCTCCATTGAGCGTCTGTCCAGCGGACATTTTATTCGGCCTTGTCCACCACTGCGGTTACTTTTCCGTTGGGGGCGTCGGTAGAACAACTCCCCACTTTTTTATACCCCGGCGGATGAAATGTGAACCACGCGGGCGGCGTTTGTTATCGGCCTTATAACGAGTCATCTGTAAATTGGTTATATATGGTTTCTCCCTCGCTCGTCTATTTTCCTTTTTGTTCAGATTTCAAATCGATTACGCCTCACCGGCTGTTTGGTAACAGGTCGGGTGAACAGGCAAAACCGCCGTCCTTCATGCGGACGGCGGTCTTGCGCGGAGAATAATTATTTTTTGGTTTTGAATTGGCCCCGTCAGGCCGTGCGCCAGCGTTTGAGCGTCGGCAGAAAGCCCTTCATCATGGCGCGCGCGGAAGCTTCAGTCATGTTCGGGTCGCTGTCCATCATCGGCTTAACGCAGCTTTCGATCATCTCGTCCATGGAACCATGGAAGGTAAAATCGCCATTCTGGTAGCAGTACGTGCAGTACTCTTCGCTCTTTGTGCCGTCCTTTTCCGTGCCAAACAGTTCGTCCGTATCGCCCATGGGCATCCCGCAGCTTTGGCAGAATTTCGCTTTCATTGTGTTTGCCTCCCTTATTGTAATGATAAAGGTTGCCCTTTATGGAACCATCATACAGCATCAAACTTGCCAACTGTCTGTCAGGTTTGATATTGCCCCGCGATTTTTAGCGCGTATTCGGCCATGTGTTTTCGTAAACCAGCAGGTTCCAGCACGGTTGCCTCCGTGCCGAACGTTGTCAGATAGGCCAGTATCCATTCGTTGTCCGGCAGCGCCGTTGTTACTACAACGCTTCCGTCCGGCTGCTTCTCGATTCCCCCGCGCGCAAAATCATCATATGCACGGTACGCCGCCGCAGGGGAAAACCATATCTTAACCGGATGGTACGAGCACTCCGCCGGCATATCGTATTCCAGAGGCGGCGCATCCGTAAAGGTTTCGGTAAACGTTTCCGCCTCAAGCGTAAGCTCCACAATACGGCTGATCTTGAACAGCCGATAATCCTTCGCTTTCAGGCAAAAGGCCTGCAGGTACCAGTTCTTCTCCTTGAACGTCAGTTTGAAAGGCTTCACCTTTCGCCGCGTTGTTTCGCCGGAGGCTCCGCAATAGAGCATATTCAGTACTCGTTTTTCCAGTATTGCGGTTTTTAGTATTTCAAATCGTTCTTTATCTTCATTGTTGCCGAAACCCCATCTGGAAAAATCCACGTCAATCCAGCTGACGCTTTGCTTTTGGAACATGCCGCCAAGCTTATTCAGCAGCGTATCCACCGGTCTGTCCGCCATGCGCAGGCTCTGAAGGGCGAAAAGAATCTGGTTTTGTTCCTCGTCGGAAAAGAGCGCCTTGTTAAGGGTGTATCCGGGCATCAACCTCAAGCCGCCGCCTCGGCCCGGCTCCGTGTAAACCGGTACTCCGGCCAGCGACAGCGCGTCGATATCCCTGTACACGGTCCGAACCGACACATCAAGGCTTTCAGCCAGCTGCGGCGCGGTTAACGTACCCTTTTCCAATAATATGTAGAGGATTTGAAACAGTCGGTCGTTTTTCATCCGGATTCGCCTCGCAGGGGTTCAGGATAATCACAGTATACCATAAATCGTATTCTTT
>JAQUXV010000052.1 GCA_028692205.1 Eubacteriales bacterium | reverse complement strand
GTAATCATCTTTCTCATGGTTCAATAACCGTACCTTACTCCCGGCCGGTGCCGGGCCGTTTGCTTGGGGCAACGCCGCCGCATTTCCATGCGGCGGTCGGCATGGCAGGCCAAAATGAATGCCTGTTACCTGCGGCGGGGCGGAAAACGCCGCCCCGCCGCGCGTGGATTTGGGTTACTTGTGGCGGGCTACGACGTCCGCGATGGTGAAGGTGGAAATCAGATTGTCCATATAAGCATGGTCGATTTCGGCATTGTAGAACTTGATCATGGAAGCCTGAATTTCTTCGGCGGTGTAAACGGGGGTGTCGCCCAGGAAATAGGTGTTGAAGTCGGTGGCTTCCTGCGCGGAGGTCAGCTCCAGGTAAGGCGTAATGAGGATCGTCGGGCCTTCTTCGTCAATCGGGGTGCCGATCACTTTGTTCACCAGCACGACCGCGGACATCAGCGGGTCGATCTGCTGCTGGCCGCCGTAAGCGACGTTGAACGAACCGGCTTCCAGATATTCGCCCATGGTGGAGTCAAAGTCGATGCGGCCCACTTTCACTTCCCCGGCCTTGCCGTGGTCGGAAAGCGCCTTTTCAATAGTGGGCAGCGCCGCTTCGCAGTAGGTGCCAAGCATCAGGATGCCGTCCATCTCGGGGTAGGCGGCGATGTAGCTTTCAATGGTCTTGGTCATATCGGTGGTTACGGTGATGCCGTAGGTGGTGTTCAGCAGGTTGATGCCCGCCTCCGCAACACCGCGGGAAGCGCCCTTGTCGCGCAGGTCGGAAGAGGTGTCGCCCTTGGCGATGTTGATGCAGCAAAGGTTCTGCACGCCCATGCCGGCCATGGCTTTCACAATGTTGGCCGCGCAGGCTTCGTCATCCTCGTTGCAGCCGCCCGCAAACCATTCGGAAGCGTAAATCTGGTCCCGGATTTCGGAATCGCTGATGGTGCGGAACATCGTGCCCCAGTACACGCCCGCCTCGGCGCACATCGCGTCTACGGTGGGCAGCATGGAATCGGAAGCGGGCATCAGCAAAATGCCGTCAACGCCGCGGCTGATGAGTTCGCTTACGTTGTTGATCAGGCCGTCTGCGGAAAGGTCGGTCTCTACGGTAATCAGTTCGCCGCCCGCGGCTTCCACGGCGGCCCTCACGTTATTCGTGATGGAAATCCACACCGGGTCGGTGGAAGCGGTATCCCAGGGGAAACCGATGGTGAACGATTTGGGCGCTTCCGCAACGGCGGTGCTTACGGACAGGCCAATCACCATCACAAGGCACAGGAGAAGGGCTACGATTTTTTTCATGGCTTGGAAAACCTCCATTCTTTATTATCCACAGACAAACGTCTGCAAATATCACGCGTTACTGGATCACGGCCACGTTTTTACGGTCAAAGGACAGGGCAACCACCGCGATGAGGATTACGCCTTCAATAATCTGCTGCGTCAGCCCGTTGATCCCCGCCAGCGACATGCCGCTTTTCAGCACGGCCATGGCGATGCTGCCGATGACCGCCGAACGGAACCGGACGGGCCAGCCGCCGGACAGCGGCATCCCGCCGAAAAGAACCGCCAGCAGCACGTCGAACTCGAAGGAGTTGCCCGTGCTGGAGGATGCCGTGCAGGCGCGCACCAGCGTGAAAAAGCCCACCAGCCCGCACATAACGCCAGAAATCATGAACGCCGTCATACGCGTGCGCTTCACCTTCACGCCGGATTGCAGCGCCGCCGGTTTGGACGCGCCCACGGCGCGGCAGTGCTTGCCGTAGGCGCAATGCTCGTAAAGGATGTACAGCACCACCAGCAATACCGCGAAAGTAGCGATCTTGACGCCGTTGGCGTCGAAGGCGCGCATGGCGATGGGCACGCCCACCGAGCCGTTGAGAAACCACGTGGTCAGCCCCCGCACAACGAAGGACATCGCCAGCGTGCCGATGAAGGATTCCACCTTCAGGTGGGCGATCGCCACGCCGTTCAGGCTGCCGATCAGCAGGCCGGTCATCAGCGCGGCGGGCAGCACCAGCCACAGGCTGATGCGGGCGGCAAAAGCGCCCATGGCCGCCGAAAAGCCCACAATCGCGCCCACCGACAAATCTAGCTCGCCCAGCGCCATGATAAAGGCAAAGCCCATGGCGCTCAGGCCGATGCTGAAAAAGTTGTTGAAAATGTTCATCAGGTTCCGGCTGCCCAGCAGCTTGCCGTCCGTCATCAGTTCAAACAGCACCACGACCAGCAGAAGCCCGATGAAGGAAAAATTGCTCAGCAGCATCGCCTTCAGGCGGCGTTTCCGCTTGTCCATGACCATTGTACCGGAATTCTCCATGCTTTACACCTCAAATGATCTTATGAATCAGCTTCGTCTCGCTCAGCCCATCCTGCCGGTGAAACTCGCCGGATACCGCCCCGTCTTTCAGCAGCAGCAGCCGATCGGACATCCCGATCAGTTCGGGCAGCTCCTCCGAAATCAGGAGGATGGATTTTCCCTCGTGCTTTAGCTTCTCGATCAGCTGATAGATCGCCGCTTTGGTACCCACGTCGATGCCGCGGGTCGGGCAGTCGAGAATCAGTATATCGGCGCCCTTGCCCAGCCACTTGGCCAGCACAACCTTCTGCTTGTTGCCGCCGCTTAACGTATTGCACATTGTGCCGATGCCGTCCGCTTTCACTTCCATCTGGTGGAACCAGGTTTCCGCCAGCCTGCGCTGCTTGCGGGGCGATATGGGGCCCACGGGGTTCAAGTCTTTCAGGGACGGCAGACAAATGTTGTCCCGGATGGTGCAGATGGGCATCAGCGACTCCTGATCCCGGTTTTTGGATACGTAGGCAATGTTGTTTTTCACCGCCCAGGAAGCGCTTTTTACCGGTTGCGAACCGTGCAGCAGCACCTGCCCGCGGCTGGGCTGCACCAACCCGAACAGCACTCTGCCCAGCTCGTGCATACCGCAGTCGCTCAGCCCGCCGATACCCAGGATCTCGCCCCGGTGAAGCTGCAGGGTCACGTTTCGCAGCTCGTCGGTATACACGCTCCGCGTTTCCAGTACCACATCGTCGGAGTCCGCTTCCCCCGTATCCTCGCGGTAATAATGGCCCGTCAGTTCCCGGCCGATCATCAGCTGGCGGATCCGATTGGGCTCAAATTCTTCTTTGGTAAGGTTGGCCGTCAGCACGCCGTCCCGCAGGATGGTCAGCGAATCGCACTTCTCCATGATCTCGTCAATATCGTGGGAGATAAACAGCACCGATCCGCCGCTGTCGCGCACCCGGTTCATCAAACCGTATAAAATTTCACGGCCCGATACGGTCAGCGCGGTGGTGGTTTCATCCACAATCCACAGCTTGGGCATCACGTACAGCGCGCGGGCCAGCTCCACCAGCTTGCGGTCCTCAAAGGAAAGGCGGTCGATCATCATGCCCGGGTCGATGTCCGTAACGCCGATGTTCCGAAGCGCTTCCAGCGCCGCCTGGTTCATACGGCTTACGCGCAAAACGCCGTTACGCAGGAACAGTTCCTCTTTCCCGAAGAAAATGTTGGCCGCCACCGTAATCCTGCCGATAGTGCCCTGCTCCTGCACAACCATGCTCACGCCCTTTTGCATGGCGTCCACGGTGCCGGTGGGCCGGTACTCACGCCCGTCCAGCGTCATCCTTCCGCCGTCCGCTTTCTGCATACCGGCGGCAATGGAGGAGAAGGTGGATTTGCCGGAGCCGTTTTCCCCTACCAGCCCGCGGATTTCCCCGCGGCGGATTTCGATATCCAGCCCGGCCAGCGCGCGAACGGCTTCAAAAGATTTACGAACCTCCTCGGCCCGAAAAAGGATAGTATCATCCATCAGGTACACCTCGTACACACCATATTCGTTCTCAACCTGTCATCGACTTGATTATAAGGTGCGATATGGTTGAAAAGAAGATGAAAAACTTCATCTTTTGTTCAATTTTCGGAGATTCGGGTGCGGAAAAAAGGGAACAACGGTATACTGAACAGGTCCCCGAAAGGGCCGCCGCGGCACCGTACCGGCAGGCCTCCGCCTTTTATGTTATAATGAAAGACTGGAATCATCCCCCTGTATGAACGCCGCTTTTACGCGGGCCCCGACGGCCGAACAGACGAGAGGATACCATGAGCGAGAAAATTCCGGTTATGATTGTGGATGATGAAAAACTGGCGCTGGAAGATTTCAGCACCCTTGTGGACTGGGAAGCGCTCGGTTTTCGCATCGTGGCAAAGGCCTTTAACGGCAAACAGGCGCTGGCGCGGTTTCAGCAATACAGGCCGCGAATTGTGTTTACCGATATCAAAATGCCCATCATCGACGGCATTGTGCTTTGCCAGGAAATTCGCAAGCTCGATCAGGCGGTAAAACTGCTGCTGTTGACGGCGTATGAGGATTTTACATACGCCAAAGCGGCCATCAGCCTCGGCGTAACCGATTATATCATCAAGAGCGAGGTCACTCCCCGGTCGCTGACCGACAAGCTGACGTCCCTGCGGGAGCAGATCGACCGGCAAAGCCAGAACCAGAACATCCTGATGGATAAGCTGGTGGAAAACTATCTGGCCGACCGCGTAACCGAAGCGGAGGACCCGGCGCTGTTCCAGAAGCGGTTCAGCTTTCTGCTGGTGGAGCAGGCGACGCCGCTGAACCTGAGCGGGGAGCCTTGGCCCGCCGGGTATCTGATCTCCCAGGGAAACATTGTTAGCTGCCTCAACCGCGAGGAGTTCGCCCCCTTCCGGCGCGTGGCCGCCTGCCCCACAGACGGACAGCGCGCGCTGATTACACTGGAAATGCAGGAGTCCTCGCTGGGCACGCTGCGCCGGGAGCTGCAGCAGTCCGCCGCCGCCGTTGCGCAAACGCTGCGGGATACGTTTGCCCGCCGGTTTACCGTATACTGGAGCAGCACGCCCCAAAGCCTGCGCCAGTGGAAGGAAAATGTGCGCGCCTGCCAGCGCGCCTTCAGCCGCCGCTATTTTACCGAGGGCGACCGCAGCATAACCCGGCTGGAGCCTCCGGCCCCGCCGGCACAGGAAACCCCGGTTACGCTGAACGGGGACATGCTGCGCGAAATGCTGGACGCGAAGGATACGGAAAAGCTGTCGGTTTATCTGCACAGCCTGTATGCGGATGTACGCGACGCCGGAAACCTGCAAAACTTAAACGGCCTGTCCCGGGAGCTGCTGGCGTTTGTGCGCGCTTCCACGGCATCGCTCCCCGCGGAAAGCGACCGGCCGGACCTGAGCCTGAAAGGCAATCTGGAGCACTGGGCCACGGCCGCGTCCATCTGCGAATGGATGCTCGCCTGCCTGCAGCGGGTGGTTCGCGAACAGCGGCAGGCGGAGGATCAGCGTTATTCCCCCTCCGTAACCATGGCCAAGCAGTACATCCACCGGCATTACCAGCACGCGGAGCTTTCGCTTTCGGACGTCGCCCAGAGCGTCAACATGAGCGTAGGCTACCTGTGTACCCAGTTCAAGCAGGAAACCGGCACAACCCTGCGCCGGTACATCAGCAATGTGCGTATCGACGCGGCCAAGAAGCTGCTGGGTAAGGGCAACCTGAAAGTCAACGAGGTTTATAAGGCTGTGGGGTATTCCTCCAGCCAATATTTCAGTCAGGCTTTTTTCAAAATTGCGGGCGTGTACCCCAACGAGTACAGAAAGGGCGAGGTGCCGCAGGAATGAAAGGACGCTCCATCCGCAAAAAGCTGTTGTTTCAGCTGATCTGGATCGGCATTATCACGTTTATCGTGTCGCTGCTGCTGTCGTTTGTGATTTTCGTTCCCCATCTGCGGCGGGAGGCGGTTGCAGCCGCTGAAAAGAGCAACGAGGAGATTATCCGCCAGCTGGAGGATGTGACCAGCTACGTGGAAGATTTTACGGAGTCGCTGGCCGTTTCGGTGGAGCAGAACAGCGCCGTGCAGCAGTACTGGATCGATCCCAACCCTTCCAACGAGGGGCTGGCTTCGCTTGCGCTCAACGGCCTGACCAGCTACGAGGGCGTTATCCGGGCGATTTTGCTGGAATCCGACGGGGCCGGGCCGCTGGACTCCATCAGCAAGACCACCGAAACCGATCTGGCGCTGCTGAATTCCTCGTGGTACAAGCGCATTCACGAGGCGCAGTTCGGACGCTCCTTCTCCTCAGTTTATCAGGTTGTCATTAACCACCAAACCTACTATACGGTTGCGTATGTCCGCAACTTTTTCCAGCATAACCGCTGGTGTACGTTCACCGTGCTGGTAACCCTGAACGACGATCTGTTCGATGCGGCGTCCATCGGAGATCGCAATTTGGACTACTTTATGCTGCTGGATGCGGACGACCAGCCTTTTTACAGCTCCGGCGACAGTGCATGGGCGGACAGCCTTGCCGGTATACAGCCGACGGGCAAATCCGGCACGGTGGAGCTGCAGGGCAAGGGTATTGCCTTTACGCGAAAATCGGTGCGCAACAACTGGAGCATCGTATCCTTCGTATCCAACAGCTCCATCATCAACACGCTGGTGCCCTACATGATCGAGCTGTTGATTATTCTGCTGATTTTTCTGCTGCTAACCATGTTTGCGGCTTCCACCACCATCAATTCCATCGCGCGGCCGGTGATCTCCCTTTCCAAGCAGATGGACCGCGCGGCCAAGGGCGATCTGTCCTGCCGGGTGGCGTTCAACCGCGATGACGAAATTGGGATGCTGGGAACCTCCTACAACAAAATGCTGGACGACATGAAGCAGTACATCCGCGCCAACGCCCAGAAAGAGAAGCAAAAGCAGCAAATCCTCTTTAGCCTGCTGGTCAGCCAGATCGACCCGCATTTCATCTTCAACACCATCACCAGCATCAACTATCTGGCTCGCAAAAACCGCTGCGACGACGTGATCGCCGTCAACACGGCGCTGATGGCGATTCTGCGCGACCGCCTGCGCGTAAGCGATATTCAGAACACCGACACCGTCGCCAAGGAGATGGCGGTGGTGGATCAGTACATCATTATCCAGAAATATATGTACGAGGGCGACCTGGTTTTCCGCTGGGATGTGGACGATTCGCTGCTTGAGGAGCAGATCCCTAAAAACATGATTGAGCCGCTGGTGGAGAATTGCCTGCTTCACGGCCTGATTAACGAAGACACGGGCGAGATTAACGGCGAGATTGTGGTGCGCGTATACCGGGACGGCGAGGACATCGCGGTTGCGGTATCCGACAACGGCCACGGCATGGACGAGGAGCAGCTGCAGCGGTTAAGCGCGCTCACACCCGTCGGGGAGGAGCGCGGCAGGCGCATCGGGCTTGCGAACGTGCGGGGACGCCTGTACTACCTGTACGGGAAGAGCGATTGCCTGCAAATTGAAAGCGCGCCGGGCAAGGGAACGGTGGTTACTCTGCGATTCTTGAGCAAAAACAACGGCTGAGCGTTCCGCGGTTCTGCCGCGCAGACACAAGCACACTCCCGACTTATGCACGCACGGCCGACCGACGCGTGTTTTTCTCCGGCAACCGAACAAAAAACAGGCGGGAACCATTTGGATGAAATGGTTCCCGCCTGCTGTTATCGCCTGTCCGTTCAGGCATCGGATTATTTCAGCCCCTCCAGCGCTCGGCGCAGCGCCGGGATATCCCCGTCAAACAGGTACGCCGACCAGCCCAGATTCCGCGCGCCCTGCACGTTATCGGCATTGTCGTCGATAAAAAAGCACTCCTGCGGCACAAGCGAAAAGCGGTCGGTCAGCCGGCGGTACAGGGTCGGGTTGGGCTTAACGGCCTTCTCGTCCGCCGAAAAGATGACGCCGTCAAACTTGTCGATGCGGGGGATCATGTCGCGGCGGCGGCTGACTTCCAGACTGGCGTTGGAAAGCAGGTACACGCGGTACCCGGCCTCCATCACCCAATCCACCGTTTCAGCCATACCGGGTATGGGGGACAATATGTTTTCGGGAATGCCCTCCGCCAGCCGCCGGATCAGCGGGCGCAGTTTCTCTTCGGCCAAACAGGCCTGTGCGCGGCGGGCCAGCTCCTCCAACAGCAGCGTTCCGTCGTCCAGCCGAAACCATTCCGGGTTATCAAACAGGGCTGCTTTCAGTTTCAGCGCGCTTTCCTCGTCGGGCGCCACATCGCGGCACGCCGTCAGCGGGTGGTAGTCCATCAGCACCATGCCCATGTCGAATACAATATTGCGGATCATTGTGCGCCTCCTTGCCAATATCGCACTCATTCTATCACGCACTTGAAAGCGCCGCAAGCCGCGATGTGACGGGTTACCTGCGTAGGCGACGCCCCGAACCCGCCGAAAACATCCCTGTTCCGGGCTGTTTTTCAGGTTTATTACCCCCCCGGGCCGCCTTCGTATCGCCCGGCTTCGCCGGTTCGCCGGGCCGGGGCGTTGACAGCCGGCCGTATACAGCATCCGAGGCTTTCAAAGGCGGCACAGTCCACATCAGAACACGCAAAGAATCGCGGCCGCCCCCATAAGCGGGGATGGCCGCGGCCGGTTCTGCCCCTGTCCGGGCAGGGAATGGGGGTTTACTTGGCGCGAACCGGCAGCCAGATCTCGCTTTCGTAGTCTTTTGCCTGCATATCGCCCTCGGTGTAGTACTCGATGTTCACGCCTTCGGCCAGATCGAAGTCGCTGTTGTTGGGCAGCCACTCGGTGAAGATCTGCCGGTTCACCTTCTGCAGGGCGTCGGGCATCGGCCCCACGGCACGGAACTTCGCCCAGGTGTACGGCGCGATGGTGTGCTTTTCGAACCCTTCGGGCACGGCCGCGTCCGGCTCGCAGAAGGAGCCGATCAGGTAGGTGAAGTCGGGGCCGTCGTCGTTATCGAAACAGACGCCGATCATCCCCGGCACCTGCTGGTTCAGCCCCTTTTGATAATACTCGTCCCAGAACCCGGGAATCTTCTTCAAAGCGTCCTCGTAGTTGAACTTGCGTCCAAGCCCTATAACCGTCATCCCGCCCAGCGTTTCCAATGAATAATCCATGATGCTGCCTCCCGTCAATTTCACTTGAATCTGAAGGGGGTTGATGTAGCGCAGCTGCACGCGCGACCGCTGCGCGGCCGAAGGCGTTACGCCGTGGAAGCGCCGAAAAGCCTTCTGAAAGCTTTCCGGCGTCTCATACCCGTATTTCAGGGCCACGTCGATCACCTTTGCGCCGGTCGCCTGCAATTCCTGCCCGGCCATGGAAAGCCGCCGCTGGCGAATATAATCCGACAGGGATATCTCCGTCAGGATATAAAACACCCGCTGCAGGTAGAAGCTGGAATACGCGCCCACCCGGGAAAGCGTTTCCACCGACAGGTCCGGATCCGTCAGATGCTCCTCCACATAGCGCAGAACACGGTTCAGTCCGGCAATCCACTCCATGGTCTCCCCTCCGTTCAGGCATAGTATATCGCTGGCGTGAGGCAAAAGCCTGTCCCTTCTTGCACCCTTTTGTCCGGGTTGTCGGGTCGCGGTTCACAACGTGCCCGATGTGATACGTTGCCCGTTCCCGGCCCGGAAGCCTCCGGGGCGCCGGGGTTGCCGACGCTCTTCCCGTTTGAGTCGTCGGTTCCGCCGCCGCATCCACGGCATTCCCGCATCCATGCATACGCAAAACGCGGCCGCCGTGTGCCGGTTCAGGCACGCGGCGGCCGCGCGGAAAACAGATCAGCGGATGCCGAAACGATAATCGGTGCGGGTAAAGTAAATTTCCTCGGGTTTGAGCACGAAGCTTGGGAACTGCGGGTTGTGGATCGCGTCGGGGTAACGCTGCGTTTCCAGGCAGAGGCCACTGTAGGGGCGGTACTGCACGCCGTCTTTACCCATCTGGTGCAGGCCCTGCCCGGTGTACACCTGCACACCCGGCATATCGGTGTACACTTTCATTTCGCGGCCGGTTTTCGGCGAATAGAGCGCGGCGACGCACTTGAACTGGCCGTCGTAGCCGGGGCAATAATTGCAGTCCACGCCGCCGGCCGCCTTCATGGCGGGGTCGGTCTCGGTATGGGCCAGCACATCGCCGACGCGCGTGGGCTGCTCAAAATTGATGGCGGTTTCCCGCTGGGGGATCAGCCTGCCGGTGGGAATCAGCCCTTCGCCCAGTTCCGTAATAGATTCGGCAAACACCTGCAGCTCCAAATCCTTCACCGAAGGCGCGTCGTGTCCGTCGAGGTTGAAATAGGCGTGGTTGGTCAGGTTGATGATGGTCTTCTTGCTGGTTACGGCGCGGTATTCGATGCTCAGCGTGTTCTGATCGTCAAACGTATAGCGCACGTCCACCTTCATTTCGCCCGGAAAACCCTGATCGCCGTCCGGGCTGACCAGCGTAAGGTTCAGCATGTCCGACCCTTCGCCTTCATCGGGCATTGCCTTCCACATGCGCAGGTTGAAGCCTTCCAGCCCGCCGTGGAGGCAGTTGGGGCCGTTGTTGGCGTCCAGCGGATAGGTTTGCCCTTCCAGCACGAACTTTGCGTCTTTAATGCGGTTGCCCACGCGGCCGATCAGCGCGCCCATGCTGCCGCTGTCCTTCGTGTAAGCCTTCGCGTCGTCATAGCCGAGGGCAATGTCGCCCGGATTGCCGTCGCGGTCGGGCACGACCAGGCGGGTAATAATCCCCCCGAAATCGAGGATGGATACGCTAGCGCCCTTCGAATTGGTGAGCGTATATTCCGTTGCGGGATTGCCGTATTGATCTCTGCCGTATGGTTTGGTGGTAATGCTCATTAAACTTTACCTTCCTTCCTGAGGATTGATGGTTATTCAACTGCATACGTTACTGCAAACTTCCCCGCCGCCGTAAAGCAGCGTGTGTCCGGCTGCCCCGCTTAGCAAAAACCGTCCGTTTGCAACGCTATGCACAGTATAACGCAACCTTTCCGCGAGGGCAAGCCGCATTTCACGCCCGGCGGGAACGCCCGCGCTTGTGCGGTTTTAGCCGCTTGTGGTATACTGAACCGTTGATACGGATATCCTTCTGTTTTATAGGAACTTATCACTTTTACTGAGCAAAGGAAGAGTGCCATGCACACCATCCCCCGTTCCGGCCGTCGTCGGCCGGACGCTTCCGGCGAGCCCGAGCGCGGACGTTTGACGGGCGTCCCGCTGAACGATGTCCGCCGCCTTCGCCTGCCGCCCGTCGCGGGCCCGTTTGGCCGGGTGCGCCCGCCGCTGGACGAAACAGCGCTGAAACTCTCGCTGGAACTGGCTTATATGACCTATACCCTCGACCTGGACCCCTGGATGCGCGCGGGCTGGACAGATATTTCCATTCAGGTGGATAACCGCCTTGAGAGCGGCGTAACCATCGGCGAAAGCGAGAGCGCGGGCAGCGAGCGCATCCGCGGTTTAATCAACAACTGGAAACTCGCGCGCGCCCGGCTGGCGATGAAGGAGTACAACCCGCTTTCGCAGGTCGCGGGCGCGCTACGGCAGCGGGAGCGAAGCGATACCATCAAGGCCGTTACCATGCTGCATCCCGCAGGCAACGGCCGGTACGTGGTGGCCATCGGTTTCATGGGCACCGGCTCGCGCTTTTACGATTGGTTCAGCAACTTCCGTTTCACGACGGAGGAGGGTTTCCACAAAGGGTTTCACCAGCTGAC
>JAQUXV010000491.1 GCA_028692205.1 Eubacteriales bacterium | reverse complement strand
ATGGGCTTGAGCAGGTATTCGCCCACGCCGAAACGGATGGCGGTTTGCGCATAGTCAAACTGGGCGTATCCGCTGATCACGATCACTTCCAGCTCGGGAATCAGCTTGTGCGCCTCTTCCACCAGCTTCAGGCCGTCGCAACCGGGCATGCGGATGTCCGTAATTAAAATATCCGGCGTCAGCGTACGCACCAGTTCCAGCGCGGCTGGGCCGTTTTCCGCGGTGCCGACCACTTCCAGTTCCAGCCGCGTCCATTCGCCCAGCGCAATAATCAGCTGGCAGATGCGCTCCTCGTCGTCCGCGATCAACACACGAAGCATGGATGTCCCTCCAAACCGATTGATAACAACAGTATATCACAGATTTTTACGTTGTATTTTCACACTATATGGAAAAGACGCCGGTCTGTTGAGACCGGCGTCCTGTTTGGAACAATCTTATTCCGCCTTGGTCAGTACGCTTACGCCGGTATCGGTTACAGCGCCGCCCAGAGCCTGGCCCTCAAGGGCTTCAACAGCGGCGTCAACGCCCAGCTTGCCCATCACGTCGGGGTTCTGCGCCATAGTGGCCAGCAGATAACCGTCGTCGATCAGGTTGAGGATCGCGTCGGACTTATCAAAGCCAACGCCTACGATGTCTTTGCCGGAAGCCTTGATGGCGTTGCCGGTGCCGGTGGTGGAACCTTCGTTGCAGCCGAAGATGCCCACAACGCCCTGAGTGATGTAGTTCTCGGCGATGGTCTGGCTCTTGGCCGCGTCGCCTTCGCCGTACTGGGTCTCCAACAGGGTGAAGTTGGTGCCTTCGAACGCGGAGCGGAAGCCGGCTTCACGTTTCACGGTGGAATCGGTGGCGGCGTTCACGTTCACGATGCCGATGGAGCCTTCGGTGATACCCTTCTCGGTCAGAGCGGCAAGCATGGTCTCACCGGCGGTTTTGCCGGCGGCCTGGTTGTCAGTGGAGAAGGTGGCTTCGGCTTCCACGTTGGCGGGAGAGTCGACATAGATGATTTTCACGCCCGCGGCCTGCGCCTCTTTCAGGGCGGAGGAGATGGCGTCGGGGCCGTTGGCGGCCACCATGATGGCGTTGTAGCCACCGGCGACGGCGTTGTTGACGCACTCGATCTGCTGCGCGTCGTCCTTGGTGTTGGGGGACATGAAGGTTACTTCAACGCCGAGCGCGGCGGCTTCCGCCTGAGCGCCCTCATTGAGCTTTACCCAATGCTGGTCAATGGAATCCATCGTGATCAGGGCGATTTTCCAGGCCTGGGAAGCCGTAACGGTTTCGGCGACGGCCGAGAACGCGGTCAGGCACAGGCACAGCGCTAAGAGAATGGCAAGAGTCTTTTTCATGGTTTTCCCTCCTGATTTATTTTCTCTATAAGCGACCGCAAAAGCCGCTTACAAATTCGGAATGAAACCGGGTTATTTGGCGTGCTTGCGCGCGCCGTTGCGAACCACCACGTCCAGCAGCACCGCGAACACCACGATCACGCCGATCACGATACGCTGCAGGCCCACTTGCGCGCCGATCATGTTCAGGCCGTTTTCAAGCGTCTGCCATACGGCGGCGCCTGCGAAGGTGCCCAGCAGCAGGCCCGTTCCGCCCAGCGGGGAGATACCGCCGATAACGCCTGCGGCTACGGCGTACATTTCGTACATGTTGCCGGCTTCCATATTGCCCATGCTGGCCTGCGCGCAGAGGATGAGGCCGACCATCGCGGAGCAGAAAGCGGAAACCAGATAGGCTTTGGTGGTGGTGGCGAACACGCTTACGCCGGAAAGCTTGGCCGCGTCGGGGTTGGAGCCGATGGCGTAAATGTGGCGGCCCGTGCGGGTTTTGGATAGGAGGAAGAAGAAGATTAAAAACACTACCACGGCCACCAAAAACGTATTGTACACGCCGAGGGTTTTACCGTAGTAGAAAAAATTCTGGAAACTGTCGCCCGCCTCTTTGCCGATGCCGGAAGCGATGGCGTCGGTGTTGCGGTTGCCGTTGACCATGTAGGCGATGCCGCGGGCCACGAACATGGTGCCCAGCGTGGCGATGAACGGAGGCAGCGACGCTTTGCCGACCAGCAGGCCGTTAATCAGCCCGATCATCAGGCAGCAGGCCAGCGAGATCAGCGCCGCGAGGATGGGGGTGACGCCGTGGGTCATCATCGTGGCGGAAATCATGGCGCTCATGCCGACCACGGAGCCGATGGAAAGGTCGATGTTGCCGGTGATGAGGATGTAGCTTTGCCCGATGCCGATGATGAGGTACTTGCTCATGGAGCGGAGCAGGTTTTGCACGTTGGCCGAGGAGAACACGTTGGGCTCCCTCAGGCCAAAAACAATGTAGATAACGATCAGCGCCGCAAAGGCGATCATCGCCGACGCCATGCCGCGGATGGCTAAAAACCGGCGAAGGGGGTTCAGACGTTTGATTTGCATTCGTATTTCCTCCTGTTACTATATATTTTGTCCCATGTTCATGGCAGCCAGCCAAAGGCGAGGGACAACTCAATGCCTAAGCTGCTAGAATGTAGGGGTAATGGTCTGACTTTTTCCTCCAAGGGCTAGCA
>JAQUXV010000490.1 GCA_028692205.1 Eubacteriales bacterium | reverse complement strand
GCGTATACCTGTCCAAGCCCGGCAACGGCGTATGCCATCAGGTAAATCTGGAGCGTTTCGCCGTTCCCGGCAAGACCCTGCTGGGGTCGGACAGCCACACCCCCACGGGCGGCGGGCTGGGCATGCTTGCCATCGGCGCGGGCGGGTTGGACGTGGCCGTGGCTATGGGCGGCGGCGCATACTACCTGCCCTGCCCCTCGGTGGTCAACGTGCATTTAACCGGCAAACTCGGCCGCGGCGTGGCCGCCAAAGACGTGATTTTGGAGCTGCTTCGCCGCCTGAGCGTGAAGGGCGGCGTGGGCAAGGTGATGGAATACACCGGCGACGGCGTTAAGACGCTTTCCATCCCCGAGCGCGCAACCATCACCAACATGGGCGCGGAGCTGGGCGCCACCACCAGCATTTTCCCGGCCGATCAGGCGGCGCGCGATTTTATGCGCGCGCAGGGCCGCGAACAGGATTATGCGGAAATGGTACCCGACGCCGACGCGGTTTACGACGAGACGGTGGAGATCGACCTTTCCACTCTGGAGCCGATGGTGGCGCTGCCCCACATGCCCGACAATGTAAAGACTGTAAAAGATGCTGGGCCCATCAAAGTGGATCAGGTATGCATCGGCTCCTGCACCAACTCCAGCTATCTGGATATGATGCGGGTGGCCCGCATCCTGAAGGGCAAAACCGTCAGCCCCGACGTGAGCCTCGTCATCGCCCCCGGCTCCCGGCAGGTGCTGGGCATGCTCGCCGCCAACGGCGCGCTCAACGATATGATTCAGGCGGGCGCGCGCATTACCGAAACGGCCTGCGGCTTCTGCATCGGCATGGGGCAAAGCCCCCGCACGGGCGCGGTGAGCCTGCGCACCAACAACCGCAACTTCTTCGGCCGCAGCGGCACCAAGAGCGCGGGCATCTACCTCGTCTCCTGCGAAACGGCGGCGGCCAGCGCGCTCACCGGCGTGCTCAGCGACCCTCGCGCGCTGGATACGGACCTCGATATCCCCATGCCCGCGATGTTCGATTATAACGACAATCTTATCATCCCGCCCGCTTCGCCCGAGGATGCAAACGCGGTGGAAGTGGTGCGCGGCCCCAACATTAAGCCCTTCCCGCAGGCGGAAAAGCTGGCGGACAGCCTGAGCGGCAAGACGCTTTTGAAAATGGAAGACAACATTACCACCGACCACATCATGCCCAGCGACAGCAAGCTGCTGCCCTTCCGCTCCAACGTACCCAAGCTGAGCGAGTATTGCCTCACCCCCGTCGATCCCGCCTTCCCCGAGCGGGCGAAGGCGGCTGGCGGCGGCTTCCTGATTGCGGGGCAGAACTACGGGCAGGGCTCCAGCCGCGAACACGCGGCACTCGCGCCCCTGTACCTAAAAATTCGCGGGGTGATCGCCAAGAGCTTCGCGCGCATCCACGTGGCGAACCTCATCAACAACGGCATTCTGCCCCTGACCTTTGAAAACGAGGCGGATTACGACCGGTTTGATCTGGAAGACGAGCTGGAGCTGCCCGGCGTACGCGCATTGATCGAGAGCGGCGTCGAGGTGATTCCCGTCCGCAACGTCACCAAAGGCTTCACGGTGAACACGCTCCTGCCGCTGAGCGAACGGCAGCGGAAGATGCTGTTGGCCGGCGGATTGATCAACATGATCCGGAGCGAGGCGTAATCCGGCCCCCGCGTGGATAAACCTTGATTGAATCCAGCACGTTTACGCCTCCGGTTCCTAAAACCGGCGGCAGCGGGGCGCGTTGGATTTGGAAGGCACCTACAGGGAAGCCCCGTCCGGGTGAGCGCAGCGGCGTTTGCCCGGATGGGGTCTTTTTGATTTGCCGGATTTGCTGCTTCATTGCACCGGGAAGCAGCGGGAACCGTGCTTCTTGCCGTTACTGCGGGCGCGGAAAGACTACTTTCCCTCATATGGCACGCCCTGTGCCCATTTTTGTAACGTTTGCTTATTGGGGTGGAATCCTTTTCGACCGCCGTTTTCAGCTGTTTTTTGTTCGCTTTCCCAAAAACGCTGCTGTTTCTTTCCGTTCGGATTACCCGTCACTTCATCCCATTTAGAATTTTGCTTGTATAAAGCCATATATCTGCGGGCAGACTGCGTTCCCGTATAGGGCACGCTCTATGCCTTAGGATACACCGTCTGCTTATCTGGGGGTGTCCTTGCGGATGTGGTGTTTTCGTCCACATTTCCAATAGAAGCGGCTTCTTCTTTCCGTTCGGATTGCCAATCACGCCTTCCAATTTTGAATCAAGATTACGTAAATCATTGTGATATAAGGGTTTTAGATGTGCTTATTTCTATGCGCTTCTTCCTTGAATTTCACATGTTAAAACATTGAGAAATTCGACGTATATTGATGATTTTGCAACTTTTTATATAGAAATCCGGTTCTATCCGCCATTTTTTGACCTTAATTGACTTTATTTCCATTTTCTCATATTTGACTATCTTTGACCATTGGTTTATTCTTTAATCACGGTTCGGGGAAAAACCCGACAGGGTGGTTCCCAAACCCGTTAAAACAGTTTGAATGGGCATAAGGCCCGAACTTAA
>JAQUXV010000489.1 GCA_028692205.1 Eubacteriales bacterium | reverse complement strand
AATGAGTATCCAGGTGCGGGCGAAGTGTATGCACTTTATATTCTTGCAGGCTATCAGGGCTGCGGACTCGGCGAGCGGCTGTTTCGGATGGCCTGTGAAACGATGCGAACCGAAGGCTATCAAAATGTGATTGTGAATTGCCTTGCCGGCAATCCGGCCCTCGGTTTTTACCGGCGGATGGGCTGTGTGACGATTAATCGGTGGGAAGACGATTCAACCGGATTTTCCATGGCAGGGGACATGCTGCGGCTGGAACTGGGCTGAACCGCCTGCCTCCGGAAACAGATGCCGGACTTTGGAAACGTGCAAAAGCCGGGGATGATGAAAACGCCGCCAAAAAGAGCCGGTAAATTTAGGATCAAACAACATGACCGGGAAAAGAATTATCGCACCAAAGCCGGAAAATGCTTGTATTTCCCATGTTGATGTGCTATACTCATTTTGCTTTTGGCTTGATCCAGAGCGTCTCCGGACAATTTCGACCCGGAAAGAAAGAAGGGTTTATCGAAAGAGTGGATATTGTTTTCCTTTCCCATGTGACCTGTTTTTTCGGCATCGGTGCGCGAAAAGCCTTGCGGAGCCGTATCCCGAAAAAATCACGTGGCGGGAGGGAAGACAATAGCTGTCCGCTCTTTTTGATTGCCTTCAGGCAGACCGGGTTTGCCAAATCCTGCGGCGGCGAAGCCGCTCATTTTTCAAAGGCGGTGCAGATTTGAAAGAGAAACCCACAGGCGGCGGTGGAAAACAGGCGGCAGAAGCGGTTGCCAAACGCGTTGCGGATGAGCAAACGCTGGAATTGGTGGAGGTAACTTTGAAAAAGGAACCTCAGGGCATGACGCTTTGCCTGTATATCGACAAGCCCGAAGGCGTGACGCTGGACGATTGCGAGCGCTTCCACCGTGCGGTGCAACCGCTGCTGGAAGGCGTGGAATACGATTATCTGGAGGTTTCCAGCCCGGGTGCGGACAGGCCCATACAAACGCAGCGCGATTTTGAAAAGAAACGCGGCGAGACGGTGGAGATTAAGCTGTACGCACCGGTGGACGGAGCAAAACGCTACGAGGGAAACCTGAAGAACATGGATGATGAAAGCGTTACGGTATCGCTTGCGGACGGAAGCGAGAAAACCTTCCCCCGGAAGGCTGTGGCGCTGATAAAACCCATGATCGTGTTTGATTTTGACGACGAAGCCGAAGATTCGGCCAAAGAAGAACGCTAAGAACCGGGAAACCGCGACGCGGTTTTTGACGGAGAAGATAGGAGTTTGTGGAATGAAAGCGACGAAAAAAGCGCCTGTACGATCCCGTGAAATGGAGATCATCGACGCCGTACATATGCTGGCATCCGAGAAGGATATCAGCGAGGATATGCTTTTCAGCGCCATTGAAGAAGCGCTGAAGGCCGCCTATAAGAAAAACGTTTCCCGGGACGAGGCAACCCCCGCAAACCTTTCTGTGACGTTGGACCGGCATTCGGGCGTTGCGCATGTGTTTGCCCGCAAGCTGATTACCGACGAAATTGAAGATAAGGCCAACCAGATCACGCTGGAGGATGCGCAGAAAATCCGCGCCGATTACCAGCTTGGCGATATCGCTGAAATCGATGTGACGCCTACGGGCTTCCTGCGCACCGCTGCGCAGACGGCCAAGCAGGTAATTATCCAGCGTATTCGCGAGGCGGAGCAGGGCAAGATCTACGACGAGTATTCCGAAAAGGAAAACGAGATTCTTACCGCCATCGTGCAGCGCGTGGAACCGAGCGCGGTTTATGTGGAACTGGGCCGTACCGAGGGAATTCTGGAAAAGAGCGAGTGGATCCCCGGCGAGGAATATCATTCCGACGACCATATCAAGGTATATGTGCTGGAGGTTAACCGCACCGGCCGTGAAATGCTTCGCGGCCCTCAGGTTCGCGTAAGCCGCATCCACCCCGGGCTGGTAAAACGCCTGTTTGAGATGGAAGTGCCGGAAATTGCCGCGGGCGTGGTGCAGATTAAGTCCATCGCGCGCGAAGCGGGAAGCCGCACCAAAATGGCGGTTTTCTCCACCGATCCGGTGATCGATCCCGTCGGCGCGTGCGTAGGCCCGCGCGGCAACCGTGTGGACAAGGTGGTTACCGAACTTCGCAACGAGAAGATCGATATCATCAAATGGTCGCCCGACCCGGCGGAGTTTATCGCCAACGCTCTGAACCCCGCGCACGTGCTGAGCGTTTTCGTTGCTGAAAACGAGAAAGCCTGCCGTGTGGTGGTGCCGGATAACCAGTTGAGCCTCGCCATCGGCAAGGAAGGGCAAAACGCCCGTCTGGCCGCCAAGCTAACCGGCTGGCGCATCGATATCAAGAGCCAGTCGCAGGCCGCGGAGATGTTCGACATGGCCGAACCTGTGCCCGAAGAACCCATGGGTTATCAGGAATATTACGAGACGCCGGAGACCGAATACGTCGACACCGGCATGCCGGAACTGACTGATATCCCGTTGGAAAGCTCCGACGAGGACGATACCCTGTAACTTGATCCCAGGAGGCGGAATATGCCAGCGAAACCTCGGAAGATCCCCCTGCGGA
>JAQUXV010000488.1 GCA_028692205.1 Eubacteriales bacterium | reverse complement strand
CCTTATCCCCTGCCCCGTGCGGCATCTGGGCACGGAAAACGCCGGGCCGGTGCTGGGCGCGATGCACGATCATTTAGTCAACAACACCAACACCACCTTTATGGAACTGACCACGGCGCAGGAAATTTTGGTGGAAAACGGACAGGTAAAGGGCGTGCGCATGCAGCCGCGCAACGGCGAAGCGTTCGTTGCCTACGCGCCTAACGTGGTAGCCGCGCCGGGCCGTGGCGGCGCGCAGTGGCTCAGTGAAACGGTAAACAAGCTGGGACTGCGCACCCAGAACAACGAAGTGGATATCGGCGTGCGCGTCGAGGTGCCCAACTCCATCATGGACGGGCTGACGCGCGACCTGTACGAGGCCAAACTGGTCTATTACAGCGACACCTATGAAAACAAAGTTCGCACCTTCTGCATGAACCCCGGCGGCGAAGTGAGCCAGGAGCATTACGAGGGCGGCATCGCCGTGGTGAACGGCCACAGCTACGAGGACCCCGCCAAGCGCACCGGCAACACCAACTTTGCCCTGCTGGTCAGCACCTCGTTCACCGAGCCGTTCAACCAGCCGATCGAATACGGGCGCTATATCGCACAGCTCGGCAACATGCTCACGGGCGGCCCCATCATGGTGCAGCGTCTGGGCGATCTGCTTCGCGGCCGCCGTACCGACGCAAGCCGCCTGCGCAAATCCACCACCATCCCCACACTCTCCACCGCCGTCCCCGGGGACCTGAGCTTCGTTCTGCCCGCCCGGCATATGACCAGCATCATCGAATCGCTGAAGGCGTTCGATCATCTCGCTCCGGGCCTGTACAGCCAAAATACGCTCCTGTACGGTGTGGAAGTGAAGTTCTACTCCAGCAAGGTGCTTGTCGGCAACAATTTTGAAACGGAAATCAAAGGCCTGTACGCCATCGGCGACGGCGCGGGTATCACGCGCGGGCTGATGCAAGCCAGCGTAACCGGCATGGCCGTGGCCGACGATATCGTAAGCAAGGCATAATTCAAAGCGACGCAAAGCACCCTCCGCCGTTGAAGATACGGCGGAGGGTGCAAGCTTGTCAAAGAACTCGTTTTCAGGGCTGTATCGGAGAGTCGCGCTCCTTCGATCGCAATTGTATCGACCGGCTTTGCCAGTTGGGTCGTGCGTTTGCGGCTTCCCCCTCAAACAGCATCCGCAATTTACAAGTGACAAATGCCACGTTTTAACGATCACCCCCCCTTTGCCGTGTAAGTTACGGCGGAGGGGTTTATCTTCTTGTACTATTGAAGAAAATTGCTGATTGCCCGAACGTTCTTATCCAGATACGGCACCAGCACATCCATGCCGGATACGCGTTGGCTGTCGTATCCGCCCTTCACAGGCACGGTAAGCGTATCCCACTGCACATTGTCCAGCCGAACGGCCAGCGGCGCCAGGGTCAGCGCATCCCGAAGGGTCAAGTCCGTTTTCACTTCCCGGATCGCCGTCAGGATTACGGCGGACAGGTCGGCGGCGCTCAGCGTCAGCATACGGCGGTAAATCGCCTCGATCACTTTATGCTGCCGGTCTACGCGCTGAAAATCACTGTCGATTTTTCGGATGCGGCTGAAACACAGCGCCTGTTTCCCGGTCAGGCACTGCTCACCCGCTTCTTTCAGCAGCTGATCGCTTTTAGAATCGCCGATCTTCGTATTGTAAAATTTTAGAATGGAATTCAGCTGCACGCGTTCCTTCTCGCTCACATTCACGGTCACGCCGCCGATCTGGTCTATCAGCTTGACCATCAGCGAAAAATTGACCGCCAGATACCGGTCCACTGAAACCTTAAAGTTGTTTTTCAACGTCTTTTCCAGCAAAGACGCGCCGCCGAACACATATGCCGCGTTCAGGCGGTTTTTTTTATAGCCGGGAATGGCGACATATAAATCCCGCAGGAAGGAGATCATTTTCACTTCGGCCGTCTCCACGTTCACCTGCAGTAAAACCATCGCGTCGCTGCGCCCGGTGCCGTTGGGTTTGTACGCGTCCGAGCCGATCAGCAGGATGCGGATTGTGGATGCGCTTTCCAGGTTGAGCGTTGCCGGCAGGGTATCGGGTTCTTCTTCCGCAAGCAGGCTCACCGACGAGGGCGGCGGCGTTGCCGTTATGCTGCCAGTCAGCAGCAGCGTAAGGGAGGAGGGCGGCGGCGTGGGCGTAGGCGTGGGCTGTACAGGCAGCCACGGCTTCAGCGTTTCCGGTGCCAGTATTACGCCAGTGGCCGCCGTTGTCGGTTCTGCCGGTTGCGCGGCGGCAGGCGTGGGCGCCGCGGTGGGGGCTATTGTGCCGGTCTGTGCGGCGGTTGGCGTTGCCGTCGCCTGCACCGCCAGCCACGGTTTCAGCGTTTCCGGCGCCAGAATCGCATCGGACGGGTCGGTCTGCGCCAACGCCAAAACGGGCATTAAAACCAGCGCCGTCAACAACGCCGCCAGCCGTTTCCCGTTCCACCGCGTTCGTCTGTTCACCGCATGCCCTCCCTCAACGTCCGTATTTCATGCGGTCATCCATCAGGTATAATCCATATCAAACTGCACAATCACTTCATATCGC
>JAQUXV010000487.1 GCA_028692205.1 Eubacteriales bacterium | reverse complement strand
CGGATGCACTCGCACAGCACGTACAGCACGGTTTTCAGGCGCTCTTTGCCCTCTTCGGTCTTGCACAGCGTCCAGGGCGCGGTGACGTCGATATAGCGGTTGCATTCGCCGATCAGCGTCCAGATTTCGCTAAGCGCAGCGGAGTATTGCAGCCCGTCCATCTGCTCGCGCACCTTGGCGGGCGTGCTTTCCGCAAGCGCGATCAGCGCTTTGTCGGTTTCGTCATACGCGCCGGGGGCGGGCACCACGCCGTCGAAGTACTTTTCCACCATCGCCACCGTGCGGCTGACCAGATTGCCCAGGTCGTTGGCCAGATCGGCGTTGATGCGTTTCAGCAGCGCTTCGTAGCTGAACTGCCCGTCGCTGCCAAACGGCATCTCCCTCATCAGGAAGTAACGGATAGCGTCGCTGCCGTAACGGTTGCACAGCACCACGGGGTCCACCACGTTGCCCAGCGATTTGCTCATCTTCATGCCGTCCAGCACCAGCCAGCCGTGCCCGAACACCTGCTTGGGCAAAGGCAGCCCCAGCGCGTGCAGGATAATCGGCCAGATGATGGTGTGAAAACGAATGATCTCTTTCCCCACCAGATGGATATCGGCAGGCCAGTACTTACGGAACAGCTCGTCATGCTCCGTGCCGTAGCCCAGTACCGTAATATAGTTGCTCAGCGCGTCCATCCACACATACACGGTGTGTTCGGGGTCGAAATCCACAGGGATGCCCCATTTGATGGACGTACGGCTGACGCACAGGTCGTTCAGGCCCGGACGCAGGAAGTTGCTGAGCATCTCATTTTTGCGCGATACGGGCTGGATGAAGTCCGGATGTGTTTCGATATAATCGATCAGCCAGTCCTGATATTTATTGAGTTTGAAGAAGTAGGCTTCCTCGCGGGTCTTTTCCACGGGGCGGCCACAGTCCGGGCAGCAGCCGTCTTTCAACTGCAATTCGGTGAAAAAGCTCTCGCAAGGCGTGCAGTACCAGCCCTCGTAATAGCCCTTGTAGATGTCCCCCTGCTCGTAGAGCTTGCGGAAAATCTTCTGCACGGCCTTTACGTGGCGGTCGTCAGTGGTGCGGATAAAGTCGCTGTAATCCACATCCATCATTTTCCACAGGCTCTTTATGCCCGCCACAATCTCGTCCACGTACTGTTTCGGGGTCACGCCCTTATCCTTCGCCTTGCGCTCGATCTTCTGGCCGTGCTCGTCCGTGCCGGTAACGAAATACACGTCGTACCCTTCCTGCTTCTTGAAACGCGCCACCGTATCGGCGGCGACGCTGCAGTACGCGTGCCCGATATGCAGGTTATCGCTTGGGTAATAGATCGGCGTGGTTACATAGAACGGTTTTTTGTCCGCCATGGTTATTGCCTCCTTGATTTGTGCGTGCTTTGCCAGGGTTGCCTATCGCTATTCCTATGCCCGCGGGGGCATTCGCCGCCCATACTGCCGCGCCGCCTGAAAAACAATACTCCCCATGCCGCACACACTCCCTGTTAAAATGAAAAAACCGCCTCTTCTTGCGAAGGGGCGGGCATCACCCGCGGTACCACCCTTGGTTTCCGGCTATTGCGTTTCGCGCCGGCTTCATTGTACGGCGTATAACGGCGCCTGCCGTCGCCCCCTACCTATCGGGCGCGAACGCTCCCGGACCATGTTCCCGTCGCTGAGCGCGCCGCTTTTCAGCTGCCGCGGCTCTCTGCCGCGCATCACGCCGGTACTCTTCCGTTCCTCGCGTATGCGTTCATTATACAGGTTTTATCCCGCTTGTCAACGTCCGGCCGTGTTCCGTGACCGTATGGCGTGTTAACGAAACAACTTTACGAAAACTTGTTTATTCTTCTTTCTAAAGTTCTTTCAAATGCATTCCCGAAACGTCTCCGAAAGAAACCAGTATATACTATTGTTTCCAAAAACCCTTATAAAACAACACTTTTGCAATCATATCACGCAAGCATGTTTCGCCCACTTGTGACATTGACATAATACTGGCGATACAGTAAAATTATACCGTGCCAATGTATCAACCTTAGGAGGCAAAACGAATGAAATCAACGGGTGTTGTACGGAAACTGGATAATCTTGGGCGAATCGTGATCCCCATCGAGCTTCGCAAGACGATGGATATTGCCGTCAAAGATACTCTGGAAATTTTTACGGAGGGCGACCAGATTATCCTGAAGAAATATCATCCGGCGTGCATTTTCTGCAATGACGCTCGCGATGTAAACCTTTTTAAGGGCAAGCTGGTATGCGATAAGTGCCTGAAGGAACTCAAGCTTCGCTAAACTTTTTTGAACGGTATAGCGGAAAAGGTGTTTTATAGGCCGTGGTTATAACGTTTTCGTTAAACCGCGGCCTCCCTTTCGGCCATTTCAAACCGTTCTGCTACAATGGTTTCAGCCCCTTCCCACATGGGCCGCGCCGGTTTGGTTTTTTTACTTGTCACGGATCCTTTTAGAGGTAACGCCGCGTTTTCGTTTCGCGCCGGAAACCCAAATCACCAGCAAGCCTTGCGACACCGGGGTTTGAAATCGCATTACAGGGGAAGCGCCTGACTACTTCAATTC
>JAQUXV010000486.1 GCA_028692205.1 Eubacteriales bacterium | reverse complement strand
TCAACCCCCATCCGGCGGCAAAGCGCGCCTCGCAGGAGGCCATGCGCCTGATGGTGGAAGCCATCGTGAAGGCGGGCGGCCCGCCCGCGCTGATTACGACCGTTAAGGAACCGACGCTGGAAAGCGGTCAGGCCATTATGACTCACCCGGATATCGCCATCCTGTCCGTAACGGGCGGGGAAGCGGTAGTCGGCGTGGCGATGAAGATCGGCAAAAAGGTGATTGCCGCGGGCCCGGGCAATCCGCCCGTGATTGTGGACGAGACCGCCGATATCGAAAAAGCCGCCAAGGACATTGTGGATGGCGCGAGCTTTGACAACAACGTGCTGTGCATCGCCGAAAAGGAAGTGTTCGTGGTCGATTCCGTGGCCGACCGGCTGATGGCCGCCATGGAACGCTGCGGGGGTCGCCGCATCTACGGCGCGGATATTGAGAAGGTGCTTGGGCTGACGCTGATCCCCAAGGACGGCCACCATGTGATCAACCGCAAGTACGTGGGGCGCAACGCCGCCGTGATCCTTCGCGACGCGGGGGTAAGCTGCCCGGACGACCCGCGACTGGTGATTGCCGAGGTGGACCGCAACCACCCCTTTGTGCATACGGAGATGCTGATGCCGGTGCTGGCGATCGTTCGCGTACGCAACATTGATGAGGCCGTCGAGGAAGCGTTCCGCGCGGAAAAGGGCAACAAGCATTCCGCGATGATCCATTCCACGAACGTGCATAACATGTCCAAAGCGGCGCGAAAGATGAACACGACTATCTTTGTGAAGAACGCGCCCAGCTATTCCGGCCTGGGCTTCGGCGGCGAAGGATACACCACCATGACCATCGCCACCCCCACCGGCGAGGGCGTTACCAGTGCGAGAACGTTCACACGGCTCCGTCGCTGTGTGCTGTACGGGGATTTCCGCATCAGCTGACGCAAACTGTTTTTTTGCCGCTGCGGGGAAACAGCTCCGCCGGAAAGACGATACCGCCGGGAGCGGACGGTGCCCATAACCCGTTCTTGGAGCAACAGTAAGGAGCCGATTTATGGACGTCATAGAGGCCATCCGCAACGCGGGGGTCGTAGGCGCGGGAGGCGCTGGGTTTCCAACCCACGTGAAGCTGAACGTGAACGCCGAGCGGGTGATCGTGAACGGCGCGGAATGCGAACCGCTGCTGAAGGTGGATCAGCATGCCATGCGGACGCAGGCGGCGCGGGTGGTGCAGGGGCTGGAGCTGGCGATGCAGGCCGCCCACGCTAAGGAGGGCGTAATCGCCACCAAAGCCCACTACGAGGAAGCTGTCGAAGCGTTGAAAACCGCCATCGCGGGCAAACCTTCCATCCGCCTCCATTTGATGGAGAGCTACTACCCCTCGGGCGACGAGAAGAACGTTATTTTTGAAATCACGGGCAAAGTGGTGCCCACCGGCAAGCTGCCCATTGATACCGGTTGTGTAGTCATCAACGTCGGCACGGCGCTGGGCATCGCGAACGCCGTTGAGGGGAAACCCGTTACGGAAAAGAGCGTCACCGTCGGCGGCGACGTGCCCGAACCGGTTACCGTTACCGTGCCACTGGGAACCGCCATCCGGGAAGTGCTTTCGCTTGCCGGGTTCACCGGGGACGAGCGGGAATACGGGCTGATCGTCGGCGGCCCCTGCATGGGGCAAACGGCGGAAGATTGGGACGCGCCCATCACCAAGACGACCGGGGGCCTGCTGGTGTTCAAACGCTCGCATCCGATGATGCTGAAGCGTTCGATTAACGCCATGCAGCAGGCGCGGCTCGCCCGGGCCATCTGCTGCCAGTGCAACCGATGCACACAGCTGTGCCCACGGCACGCCATGGGCCTGCCGGTGGAACCGCACAAGGCGATGCGCGCCATCTCTACCGGCAACGCCGAACTGCTGGGCAATGCCGCGGGGGTGTTGGCGTGCTCCAGCTGCGGATTGTGTACGAATTTCGCCTGCGAGATGGGCCTCACCCCCTCGGTGGTGATGACGATGCTCAAGCAGGAACTGGGCAAGGCGGGCGTGCGGCCTGTGCCGGAGGAACACATTGAACCGGAACCGTGGATTGCCATGAAGGAGGTGCCGGTGCGCCGCCTGACGGCCCGCATGGGGCTGACCGCGTTCGACCGGCCCGCGCCCCTGAGCGGTAAAACCGTTTCGCCCCGGCAGGTAACGCTGCCCCTGCGCCAGCATGTGGGCAAGCCCGCCGAGCCGGTGGTAAAGCCCGGCGACCGGGTGCGAAAAGGGCAATTGATCGCCGCGATACCGGAAAAGGCGCTGGGCGCTGCGCTGCACGCCTCCATCGACGGCGTGGTGAAGTCGGTCGACGCGCAAACCATCGTGATTACGAACGAATAGGCTGGAGGAAGAAACGATGACGGCAATCGGCGTGGTGGAATCCAACAGCATTCCGCTGGGCGTGCTCGCGGGCGACGCGATGGTGAAGACGGCGGAAGTGGAACTGGTGGCGGCGCAAACGGCCTGCGCGGGCAAGTACATTGTGATTGTCTCCGGCGAGGTGGCGGCGGTGAAGGCCGCGGTGGCTTCCGGAGAGAAAAGCGCCGCTTCGGCGCTGG
>JAQUXV010000485.1 GCA_028692205.1 Eubacteriales bacterium | reverse complement strand
TGGGCGACCATCAACGTGAACAGCTACCCGATGGTTGTTGAAATCAGTAAAAGCGGCGATGTAGGCCAGTATACAGGCTACTATTACACCTTCTCCATGGCGGCGCAGATTGTTACGCCGATTCTGAGCGGCTATCTGATGCAGTATCTGGGGTATCAGATCCTCGCGCCGTATGCCGCGTTGATGGTAGCCATATCCTTTGTAACCATATCACTGACCAAGCACGGAGACGTAAAGCCGGAACCTCCGAAAAGCAAGTTGGAAGCGTTTGACGCGGGAGATGATTGACCATGGTTTGGATACTCATTCTTGTTATCCTTGTTGCGCTGTATTTGTGGCTGGTTCTGCCCCGTCGCAGCCATCCGGATGCAAGCGCGCTGGTTGGCAAGCTATATGCCCACAGGGGGTTGCATGACGGCAACCATGCCATACCGGAAAACAGCCTTGCCGCCTTCCGCCGCGCCGTGGAAGCCGGTTACGGCATAGAGCTTGATGTTCAGCTAACCGCCGATCATCAGTTGATCGTGCACCACGACGGCACTACGGGCCGCGTATGCGGCGCAGATGTCCGCATACACGATACGGATTACGCCTCTCTTCCGCTCCTGCCGGACGGCACGCCTATCCCCCTTTTCTCCGATGTGCTTGCGCTGGTTGACGGGCAAGCGCCGTTGATTGTCGAGGTAAAGCAGGACGGCGGCGCGGTGCCAAACGCCACTGCCGCGCTGGAAGCTTTGCGGTCCTATACGGGCCCGTATTGTGTGGAGTCCTTTCATCCGCTTGCCGTACGCTATTTTCGGACGAACGCGCCGGAAATTGTGCGGGGTCAGCTTGCCATGGGCGGCAGGCGTGACCCGAAGGAGATCGATCTGCTTTCCTTTCTTTCGCTCAAATATTTGCTCGTCAACTTTCTTGGCAGGCCTCATTTCGTAGCCTACTCCTGCGAGTACGACCGTAACCTCTCCGTTTGGCTGATGAAGCACGTTTTCAAGCCGCTGATGGCTGCATGGACGGTTCGCAGCCAGCAGGAGCTGGACAAGGCGCGGGTTGATTATTCGATGCCGATTTTTGAGCTGTTCTTGCCGGATATGCGGTAATATCGGGGTATAGAATACGCCCTTATTCAACGTACGCCTATAGCATTTTACACGCAATCCAGATTCGAGAGGCCTTTGAAACAGCGTTGCTGTTTCAAAGGCCTTTTCCATAAGCGGGAGTGCCGATGCGGCAGCCATAATTGTTTAAATCCGTTTGTTACATAAGGTGCTGTCGGTAACCTTCCCGGATATTAAAATCAGCATGGCACCGCAAGGGTAAGCGTGAGTGAGCGAATATCCGATCCTGATAAATCGTTCTGCGCAATGAAATCATTTGATAATCGACACGTGAGGTTTCCCCCTGCTACTTTCGCGCGATCCTTACCCGAATATTGCGTGGCACTGCTATTCGTGGTAGAATACGAGAGGTTTAACAACTATATTTTGCGTCGCCGGTTCAACCGGTCGCGAAAGGCGGCACCCTTTGCAATTCTGCACTCTTTTCAGCGGCTCCAGCGGCAATGTGGTATACCTTGCCACCGAGCAAGGCGGAATACTGATTGATTGCGGCATGAGCGGCAAACAAACGCTGGATGCGATGAAGCAGGCGAATCTGGATCCGGCCTCCGTACACGCGATCTTGATTACCCACGAACACAGCGATCACATCAAAGGCGTGGGGGTCATGAGCCGTAAGCTTGGCGTACCCGTATATGCCACCGAGGGTACCTGGGAAGGGATGGCGGCCTCCGTCGGCGAGATACCGGCCTTTCACCGCGTATCCATATCCGCCGGGGAAAGTTTTTTCCTGAACGATTTGGAAGTCGTTCCTTTCTCCATTCCCCACGATGCCAACAATCCGGTCGGCTACCGTTTCTTTACGGGTCGGCACAGCGTGGCGGTGGCTACCGATTTAGGTTATTTTTCGCAAACTGTGTGCGATTCGGTTTCCGGCGCGGAAATTGTTCTGCTGGAAAGTAATCATGACCCCGATCTTTTGCGGCAGAACCCGCATTATCCCGCTCGGTTAAAAACCCGCATTCTCGGAAAAAAGGGCCATTTAAGCAACGATACCAGCGCCGATGCGGCGGTACGGCTGGCGCAATGCGGCACGCGCCACCTGTTGCTGGGCCACCTGAGCAGCGAGAATAATACACCGGACATAGCATACCGTACCGCGCACGCGGCTCTTACCGCCGCCGGTGCTTCCGTCGGGGAAGACGTTACGCTGCACGTGGCGGCACGCTATCAGGCCAGCTACCTTTATCGGGTGTAGGCAAGCCGGAATCCCCCACCTTTTACATCTCCAATTCTGACACGGTGACTTCGGTTTCGCGGTTCCCTCATAGCGTTGCTTGATCTTTGGTCTGCTTTGCGTGGATTTCCGCCGATTGTCCCTTTCCCTGAAAGCGGCACGTTCGCGTTGTTCCGCATCGGGAAGCAGAAAACTTTCGCTTCGAAAGCCGGTCTTGCCGGCGGGAGGTATACATGGAATTTCGTGTTATGGACGAAGCCGCGGAGTTTGGCAGTCGCGGTGTCGCG
>JAQUXV010000484.1 GCA_028692205.1 Eubacteriales bacterium | reverse complement strand
GCCACCGTCAATAACCGGGAGCGGAAGCGGCATACGCGCATAAAGCTTGCCGGCGCATTGCCGCGGGGGTGGAAGTTATGATATGATAGGGTTAATCTTCGGGAAGGAGAGAAAATTGTGAAACTGATTTCTTGGAATGTAAACGGCCTGCGCGCCTGTATGGGCAAGGGCTTCGGCGAGTATTTTGCCGCCAGCGACGCCGATGTGTTCTGCGTACAGGAGACCAAGCTGCAGCCCGGGCAGATTGACTTTACGCCGGAAGGGTATCACGCGTACTGGAACAGCGCGGACAAGAAGGGCTATTCCGGCACGGCGGTCTTCACCCGGCAGGAACCTCTGGCGGTGCGTTATGATCTGGGGATAGATGAGCACGACCACGAAGGCCGTGTGATCGACCTGGAATTCGATCGATATCATCTGATTACCGTATATACGCCCAACAGCCAGCGGGGGCTGACGAGGCTTGATTACCGCATGACATGGGAAGACGCTTTTGCCGATTATCTGGTGCGGCTGGATCAAACCAAGCCGGTGATCGTGTGCGGGGATATGAACGTCGCCCATCACGAAATTGACCTGAAAAATCCGAAAACCAATGTGAACAACGCGGGCTTTACCCCGCAGGAACGCGAAAAAATGACGGCGCTGCTGGACCGCGGCTTTGTGGATACCTTCCGTCTGCTGCATCCGGACGAACGCGACCGTTATTCCTGGTGGAGCTATATGATGAACAGCCGCGCAAAGAACGTCGGCTGGCGTATCGACTATTTTCTGGTCAGCGAGCGCCTTGCGCCCGGCGTGAAGGCGGCCGATATTGACGATCAGGTGCCGGGCAGCGACCATTGCCCGGTGTGGCTGGAGATTGAACTGCAACGATAAGTGATAACGAGGTGTTTGCGATGAAATATTTGTTTGCTTCCGATTTGCATGGTTCCCTTTCGGCCGCGGAAACGGTGCTGGAACGCCTGTCTGCCGAAAAGGCCGACCGCTTGATTTTGCTGGGTGATCTGCTGTACCATGGTCCGCGTAACGACTTACCGGACCGTTACGACCCTAAAAGCGTCGCGGCACTTTTTAACGCTATGCCGGTAAAGCCTGTGGCGGTGCGCGGCAACTGCGACGCGGAAATTGACCAGATGGTGCTGGACTTTCCCATTATGGCGGATTATATGCTCCTGCCGCTAGTGGGCAACCATACGGCGTTCGTTACACACGGTCATCTGTTTAACATGGGTGTACGCCCGCCTTACCGGCATGGCGACCTGTTGATTCACGGGCACACGCATGTGCATACAGTCGTGACCGACGACGGCCTGACCTACGTGAATCCCGGCTCCGCCGCCCTGCCCAAGGAGGGTCAGCCCAAAAGCTATATGACGCTGGAGTGGGAAAAGGGTCTGTTCGAAATCAAGACGTTCGACGGCGATGTGCTGCAAAGCTATACCGTGGGGGAGGACGGCGAATGAACCTCGAGGAAATGCGCGCGATGTTCCAGAAAGACGCTTTCGCCACCGAATTGTGCGGCATTACCATAGACGAGGTAACCCCAACGGGAGCCAAATGCAGCATGCCCGTAACGGAAAAGCACCTGAATTCCAACGGCGTTGTGCAGGGCGGTGCGATATTCACGCTGTGCGACACCGCGTTTTCTGCGGCGGCCAATGCGGGCGACCGCCTTACGGTAAGCCGCAGCGCGGATATTACCTACGTGAAGCCCGGAAGAGGAGCGCGCCTGTACGCCGACGCGGAGCAGATTTCCCGCGGAGGCAGCACCTGCCTTTACCGCGTATCGGTTTACGACGATGCGCATGTCCTGATCGCCTTTATGACGGGCAACGGATTTTTCCTGTCGAAGTAAAGGACGTATGCGCCGAAGCCTCGCGCAGGCAGCGCCGGACGCGCCTGCTCAACCGCCTTTGGGAACCCGAGCGGAGAAAACGTGTGTAAACGGGCGACGCGAAAGCCCTTCCGACGGGCGACTGGGCTTGCCCGGCAGCCGAAGTACAAAAAGAAAACAGAATAGCCTGTGAGAAGACCGATAAAGCGGAAAGTACCGTAATATATGGCTTTCCGGCTCTCCGGCATCGGTATTTGGCGCGCGGCTCGCCGTATGGGCGGGCGGCGCGCCGTTTTCGCGCGTTTTCCCCAAAAGAGAAGTATGGTATCATGAAGGACGATCAAAAGGAAAAACGGAGGGAGTCCATACCGTTCGAAACGGCCCGCGTTAGCAGCCTTTACACCAGGCGCCGCATCCCGGCGTCTGTAAAGGCACGTACAGACGGCGGGTGACGGTCGGCGAGCGACCAGACGGTTGAACACACTCCGGAGAATTCATGCGATGGGAGAATGAAACATGCCGTCATCAGATATTGGAATTATCATTGCCATACTGGTCTATCTGGCGGGAATGCTGGGCATCGGTTTCTGGATGAAGAGTAAAAACCAGTCCAGCGACGATTTCTATCTTGGAGGGCGCAGGCTGGGCCCATTGGTGACGGCCATGAGCGCCGAGGCTTCGGACATGAGCAGCTGGCTGCTGATGGGGCTTCCGGGCGTGGCATACCTGACCGGTATGGCGGA
>JAQUXV010000483.1 GCA_028692205.1 Eubacteriales bacterium | reverse complement strand
GAGCTGCTGCGCCGTAAGGACCTGTATGTGATTACGCTGGCGGACCGGCATTACCGCGGAATTCTGATTGGAATTCGGGAGGGCGGCGAGGAAACGGCGGTCTATAACCTGCAAATATTGATGAGCGTGACGCCGGAATTGACGCTCTGTTATACGCCGGTTATCCCCGACAGTGGGATAGACTGGCACGCGCTTTTTAGTGAGGTGACTCAGGCAATCTCCCAAAGCCTTCCGCTGGACAGCAATTTCTTCCCGCTGGCGCAGATTCGGTCGCTTCCGGAAAACCGTGTGGCGGAGGACCCTTTTTACCGCGCCAAGCTGCACCGCTCATATGCCGAGGAGGATTACGCGGCCTGCCGGGAACTGATACTGCAAAAGCTGCGCGCTCTGTGCCGTATGCACTGCGCGCCCAACGACATTCGCCTGTTGGCCGCTACGTCGCTTTTTAAGCTGGATCTTCCCGGCGAAACCATGGGCCAAAACGCGGAAGAGCGGCAGGTGGAAGCCACCAACCGGGTTTCCGCCGCGAAAACGCAAAAAGAGCTTTTTGGCGCGGTGAACGATTATTTTACCGGAGCGGACGGGTGCGACGGAACACAGGCCTACTCCCGGCTGGTTACGCTTGCGCTGCGCGAGGTGCGGCACCGCTTCTCGGAGCCCCTTACGCTGCAATACATGGCTTCCACGCTGAAGATTACGCCGCAGTACCTAAACCGTCTCTTTACGCGCGAGCTGGGCATGACCTATAACGATTATCTAACGAGGCACAGGCTGGAAAAAGCCTGCGAAATGCTGAAACACCGGGATTTGCACATTAACCAGATTGCCCAATGCGTGGGTTATACCGACGCGAAATATTTCTGTACGCTGTTCAAGCGGATGCTGAATATCACGCCGGGGCAGTACCGGGCCATGTCCGGCGGAAATTAAGATATATGGGCGCCTTTGGGGGCGACAGAAACATGCTTTTCAGTTTCCCTTACCTGTTTTGGCAGCCCGGAGGCAAGGCGCGGGCTTTGCCGGTCAACGGAGGGACGGCTGGACATACTATTCGATTGACCGTGGCAATCCATGGATAGCCGGGGTTTTGCCCTGAGGTTTATTCGTAAAACAGACGATTGATATTCGCACCGGCGGCGTGACGGGATGGTCACGCCGCCGGTGTTTTATGGCGAGCACTATATGGAGTGTTCGGGAAAAGCAATCACATCGCCAACCGCTCTGCCTACATAAGGACCGGCCGGTGAGTAAACAGCCTTTACCCGAATGGAGGTCTGCCCCCAACTGCGATTTTGCAAGGCTGGATGATAATTCCGTGGGACGGGGTGACCTTTTTTGTGGAAACTGCAAAAAATTTTTCAAATATGGTTGACAAATAGACATAACAGTATTATTGTATTAACAGAGTTAAGTAATTGCCAATGCGAACGGACGAACGGACGAACGGACGAACGGACGAACGGACGAACGGACGAACGGACGAACGGACGAACGGACGAACGGACGAACGGACGAACGGACGAACGGACGAACGGACGACAGACGATGACGCTTTATCGAATATGATTGATACGAATCAATGCGGTAAGGGTTGTTTGGTTTTGTTTCCATTCTATTCGCCTGTATTTTTAAATGGGGCGGGACGCCCGATAAAAGGGGACAGTTGACTTGAAAACGACGTTTGTAACCGGGAGCAATAATAACGATTTGATTGAGATGAACCGTTCTGCGGTTGTCCGCATATTGCAACGCAGCAACATCACGTCGCGTGCGGACATTGCCCGGCAAACCGGCCTTTCACAGCCTGCGATTACCAAAATCGTAGCGGCGCTGATGGATATGGGCATCGTTTCCGAAGTCGGCCTGATTAAGGGAAGCGCGAACCGACGTTCCATCGGCTTGCAGCTGAATGCCGATAAACATCAGGTGATCGGCGTAAAATTTGCGAGGCAGCTTTTTGCCGTCGGTGTTTTTGATATCTCCGGGAACATTTATTACCAGAAGGAGACGACCTACACTTTCGAAAACACGCCCGAGCAGGTGCTTGAGGAAATTAGAACGCAGATTCGGCAGGCATTGGAGAATTATCCGAATGTCGATGCCATCGGGCTGGCGCTGCCGGGGCCCTATTTGAGGGAAGAGGGACGCATCGCGGTGATGACGCAGTTGCCGGCGTGGAGAGATATTAATTTTATCGAGGAGTTTCAGGGGCGATTCAGCAAACCGGTTTTTATTGAACACGATGCCAACGCCGGCGCGCTGGCGGAGTGGCTGTTTGAGGATTACGCGCATCCGCCCCAGACGCTGGCCTACTTTTTGGTGGGCGAAGGCGTGGGCTGCGGTATTATCGACCATGGGAACCTGTTGCTGGGGGCGGGCGGGACCGCAAGCGAAATCGGCCACGTAAGCGTGGATGTTCATGGCCCGCGATGCGAATGCGGCAACTACGGCTGTCTGGAAATGTTTTGCTCAACGCGCGCGCTGATCGACATGGCCTGCCAACGCGCGCCGGAATGCTTCCTGCCGCAGCAACCCAGAAGCTGCAACGCTGTTTTTGAGGCCGCCGAACGCGGAAACAAGGG
>JAQUXV010000482.1 GCA_028692205.1 Eubacteriales bacterium | reverse complement strand
TGAAGCGGGTGGAGATTATTCCCGTCGTTGTGAAAGTGCGCAACATCGTCGCCGGCAGCCTTGCCCGCCGCACAGGCTACCCTGAAGGCACGCGGCTGAAAAACACGGTGATCGAGTACAATTTGAAAGATTCGGATCTGGAAGATCCGCTGGTGAACCTGACCCACATCACGGCGATGAGCCTGGCCACCGGGGATGAGATTCGTAAAATGGAGCAAACCGCTCTGCGTGTGAACGACATTCTCACTGGCGTGCTGCGGGATATCAATATCGAACTGATCGACTTTAAGCTGGAGTTTGGACGTTTTCACGGCGAGATACTCCTTTCCGATGAAATATCGCCGGACACCTGTCGTTTCTGGGATGCAAGCACTCATGAACCGCTGGATATCGACCGCTTCCGCCGCGATCTGGGCGATGTTGAGGATGCGTACCGGGAAGTGCTGCACCGGCTGACCGGATACGTGTTCAAAACCGGCGAGGAGGAAGCATAGAATGTTTGAAGGTAAAACCCTGATGATCACAGGCGGCACGGGCTCGTTCGGCGAAGCGGTGCTGAAGCGGTTTCTGGATACGGACATCAAAGAAATCCGCGTTTTCAGCCGGGATGAAAAAAAGCAGGACGACATGCGCCACCGCTATCAAAACGACAAGATCAAGTATTACATCGGCGACGTACGCGAGAAGGATTCAATTACTGGAGCCTTATATAATGTAGATTATCTTTTTCATGCCGCTGCGCTTAAGCAGGTTCCCTCCTGCGAGTTCTTCCCCATTGAAGCGGTGAAAACCAACGTGCTGGGTACGGATAACGTACTTTCCGCCTGCATCGAAGCGGGCGTTCGAAAAGTGATTTGCCTCTCCACCGACAAGGCGGCTTACCCTGTAAACGCTATGGGAACGTCCAAAGCGATGATGGAGAAGGTGTTCGTGGCCAAATCCCGCACCGTGTCGCCGGAGAAGACGTTGATTTGCGGCACCCGCTACGGCAATGTGATGTGCTCCCGCGGATCGGTGATTCCCCTGTTTATCGAGCAGATCCGGGAGGGTGGCGCTCTGACCATCACCGAGCCGGAGATGACCCGCTTCATCATGAGCCTTGAGGAGGCGGTGGAGCTGGTGCTGTTTGCTTTCGAGCACGCGCATACCGGCGATATTCTGGTGAAAAAGTCGCCTGCCTGCACCATTGCCGTGCTGGCCGAGGCGGTGAAGCGCGTGTTCCATTCGGACGCCCCCACCCGCATTATCGGCATGCGGCACGGGGAAAAGATGTTCGAAACGCTGCTGACCAACGAGGAATGCCTGCACGCCGAGGATATGGGTGATTTTTACCGCGTGCCTGCCGACACCCGCGACCTGAATTACGATAAATATGTCGTTAAGGGCGAGCAGAACCGAAATACGCTAACCGAGTTCAACAGCAGCAACACCGAGCTTCTGACCGTGAATGAAGTGATGGAGAAACTGATGTCGCTGGAGTACATTCGGCAGGAACTGGCAAACTGGGGGAAATAACGTGAGCGTTCGCCGGGTAACGGATCTAAGCGGGATTGCCCCGTTGTACGCGAACAGTTCCGATACGCTCGTACTTTCAACACTGCAGGGGCTGATGGGCAGGGCGTACCTAAACGCATCGGGGACGGCGGCGCTGATTGTGAACGGGGATTTTGCATTCCCGGCGGGCGACGCGGCCTGCGCGGAAGCGGCTGAACTGGTAACGCTGGTTCCTAACGGATATTGCGCCCAAACGTTGCTGTTGGCTCCGCCGGACGAAGGCTGGTCGGCCGTCGTAAGGCGTGCCTGCGGGAAACGCGCGGTACAGGCCGAACGATATGCCTTCCGAAAGGATGTAAACCACTTCGACCGCCAAAGGCTTGCCGCGCTTCGCGGCTGCCTGCCGCCCGGCATCCGGCTTACGTCCATTGACGGCGCGTTGTATCATCAGGCGCTTGCGGCGGATTGGTCGCGGGACTTTGTGAGCCTGTTCGACAGCGAAGCGGATTACGGTGCGCGGGGGTTGGGCATGATGGCCCTTGCGAACGGCGAGCCGGTGGCGGGCGCATCTTCTTACGCGATATTCCAAGGCGGAATCGAAATTGAGATCGACACGCGCGAAGACTGGCGCAGGCAGGGCCTTGCCACGGCCTGCGGAGCGGCGTTGATGCTTGAGTGCCTGGAGCGGGGGCTGTACCCCAGCTGGGACGCGGCCAACCCTGTTTCGGCGGCGCTGGCGGAAAAGCTAGGTTATGTGTTTGAACGGACGTACCCGATTTTTGAAATCGCCGTATCCGCCTGACGGGGTGCGGCAAACGGACGATGCAAAGGCGCATGGCTTCGGCTTTGCGCCTTTTATGCGGTTTTTAATATGCGGGTCGGTGCGACGGCGATGAGGCCGGCGGTGATACCCGAAACCGGCGGCAGGGTAAAACTGCGATGCCTCCTCTGTACACAGAGGCGCCGCGCGATAGAGGCGGAGAGGTTAGCAAACGGATTGCCATATCGTATGGTAACGGTTCCGGCCTGTACGGACAAGTACATGAAAAAAACGAAGAAAATTGTCAAATTTCTAACGGTCAGGCAGGAAA
>JAQUXV010000051.1:1662-11712 GCA_028692205.1 Eubacteriales bacterium | reverse complement strand
CTCCTTTCAGGAGATAACCCCATTGTTATCGCCGTTCTTAACTTGCAACCCCATAGTAGCAGAGGTAGGGGGCTGTGTCAACATTAATTAATAAAGTTTAATAATTAATGTTGATTTTCATTTGTTTATTGGAAAATAAATGAAATATGCATACGGTTGAAAGGGAGCAGAGAGAACCGCAGCCGACAAAATGGCTCCTGGAAACGTGTGAGACGGGCGGGAAAAAGGGCAGGGCGAAGCGCCGATGCCCTGCAACCGTGGAAGCGGAATATGAAATGCTTGCCCCGCTTCCGGGGGGCGGCAGGGCAAGCATGCCGGAACCGTTGCAATTTTATCTATACCGGGGACCGACACTCCTGCGGATGATGCCGCATATCGAATGGGTGTGCGGATTGTCTGTTCATCCCGCGGCTAACGTGGTATACTCGCAAAAACGGGGCGCTGTGCCGCGAGAACCGCGAAGGAGGGCAAATGAAATACGATCAGCTGATCCGGGCCTACTGGCGCGATGTGGCCGGGCAGAACGCAGCCGCATTACTAACCTATTTTGAGACGGACGCGCAAATCCGCTGGCATAATACCAACGAGCAGTTTACCGTGAAGGAGTTTATCAGGGCAAACTGCGAGTATCCCGGAGAATGGCGTGGGGAAGTAGAGAGAACCGAACAGTCGGACGACAAAGTGATCACCGTCGCACGGGTATGGACGGCGGATGGGAGCGCGTCTTTCCATGTGACGTCCTTTTTTAAATTACGCCATGGGAAGATCGCGGCGTTGGACGAATATTGGGGGGATGACGGCCCCGCGCCGGAATGGCGGCGGGAGAAGCGGATCGGCAAACCCATTGGGAGCCGGACCCGCAGCCCGGAGTAACGCGGCTTTTCTCTTATTAACATGGCCTTTCCTCTGTATACACAGATAGCTGTATCGCGGCTTTTCCGGATTGATGCACCTCCGGCGCGCTGCCGAGGCTGCATCCGGCAGCGTTGTCCGGCGGGTTCTACGATTCGCCGTCTGCCCATCCTTCCACTGCTGTTCAGTTGGCACATGATATCGCGGGCAAACACCGGACGCGGCACGTCTCGGGTTGTGCCACGGGGCAGCCGGGTAAAGCCCAGTCTTCTTATACGTGTTGCCTGACCGCAGCCCAGATTAAAAACATGCCCTCCCGAATCGCGAGGGCATGTTTTGGCACTATATGGTATTGTTTTCGGCGTTATTGCATTTCTTCAGTTGGGGCCGTTCTTTTCGAGGCTCTTTTTGTAATCGGACGGCGCCATGGCAAAGTACTGCTTAAAGTAGCGGCTGAAGTAGTGCTGATTGGAATAGCCCACAAGCTCCGCAACGATTTTGATGTCGATCTCCGGGTGCGTTTTCATCAATTCGCCCGCGCGGGTCATTCGAATCTGAATCAGGTATTGGATGGGCGGCTGTTTTTCGTACTTTTTGAAAATGCGGGAAATATAGGAAGGGCTGAAATGAAAGGTGTTTGCCAGGGATTCGATGGTGATCGGCAACTGGTAACTCTTCTCCAGATATTGCTTAATCTGCTGGTACAGGTCTACGCTGCCATGGCTTTCGGACAACGCGGCAAACACCCATTTCCGAATCAGCCCGGAAAGCTGGGTATACAGCTGCTTATCTGTTCGGGAACGGGCCATCAACGGCAGCATGGCGGAGGCGGCTTCCTCCCGCCCCGCAACGCTGCACGCGTTGTGCTTGGATAGGAATTTGGTTAAATCCATCATGTACTTCGTTAAAAAGCTCTGTGTGATTTTTTTTGCCTGCCATTGTTCCAACAGGGCACACAGGTATTTTTCGAGTACGTCGATGTGCCCTCTTTTTAGCAGCAGCATGATTTCTTCCAGAACATCCGGGGACAGGATCGGGACAACGCGGGGAATGTTGGGGCAGAAAACCCACTGCTGCGAATGGCAGGGAACCAGACGGTAGACGATATCGCCCGTAAGAAACCGGAGAACCTTCCTTAACTCTCTGGCGGTTACGACCTCGGGATACTGGCAAAGGTTCACGCAGAATTCGGAAGACAGGGATCCAAGATAGCTGAAAAACTTCTGGGAAAGGCTTGGATATTCGTTTCGCGTAATCAGCAGATGATAGCTGAATTCCCGGATGTCGATCAGCCACCAGTCGTCGTCCTTGGCGAAATACGCCTTCAGCCAACCACGGGGAGAAGCCTCCTCCCAGTAGGCGCCCATGGCGTCGTATACCAGCGCTTCCGTTTGCCCGGCGTAAATATTCCCGATTTTGATTAAGGTGACGTAGAAATTGCCGATGGTGTCGCTCTCCGTTTGGGACACGGTTCCGGACAGGGCGGCGTTCAAAATTTCCTCGAACGTCTGTCGGCGCTGCCGTAGCAGATGATCGCAAAGATCGCTGGTGACGGAAAGCAGCTTCTCGTAATTCACGGGTTTGATTAAATAATCCGTAACATGGTAGCGGATGGCCTGCTGGGCATAATTGAACTCGTCGTAGCCGCTGATAATTACAACCGGCATGGACGGATAAAGCTCGGAAACCGCCTTTGCCAATTGCAGACCGTCGATAATCGGCATTCTGATATCGGTAAAAAGAATATCCGGGGGGTTTTGCCGAATCAGTTTCAAGGCGTCTTCGCCGTTTGCTGCCGTGGCGGAAACGGTCAGCGGCAGCGGCAGTTCCTCAATTTTGGCAACCAAATGGTTCAGGATCAGGGGTTCGTCCTCCACAACCATTACCCGGTAGCCGTTATCCTTGATCATCGTGCCATTTCCTTTCCTGATCGTCGCCCGGCGGAGAAAGCAGGCCGCCAACCGTAACGATGGAACCGTTCGGGAGATTGTTTTCGATCTTGAATATCGCGTCCTTTTGGTACAGAATTTTCAGCCGGTAAAAAATGTTCAGCAGCCCCGTCCGTTCATGGCCGTCCTGAATAAACTGAAAAGATTCCTCCCGGATTTTAACTTGCAGCCACTCGAGAACCTCCCGGTCGAAACCGACGCCGTTATCGGCAAAGGAGAGCAGCCACTGCCGGTCGTTCAGCTCCCCGCGAATGGAGATTTCCCACGGGGGACGTTTGTTGAAAGCGTACTTGAAGGCGTTCTCCACAATGGGCTGAACCACCAGCTTAGGAACGTAGAGGTTCAGCATCTCCGGAGGAATTTGTATCTTAATATGAATCTGGTCCGAGAACCGGCACTTCATCAGCACCAGGTATTGCTCCAGATAATCCAACTCCGCGGATAACGTAACCGGTTTTGTGTTTTCGCTTACAACGTAGCGCAGCATACCGCTTAAACTCTCGCACATTTTCACAATATCCGGCTGATGGTTGTTTTCCGCCGTAATGCTTATAGCTGTGATGGTGTTGTAAAGGAAATGAGGGTTCATCTGCGCCTGTAGGGCCAGCATCCGGGCCTGTATCTCGTGGGAGCGAACCATGACGATGTCATCCAAAGAGCGCTGCAGGCGCTGAATCATTTCCGAATAGGAGTTATAAAGCAGTTCCAGCTCGCTGGACATGGGCTTGTCCGCCGGCAGCCGCTGATCGGGCAGCGCTACGAGGTTAAGCTGGGCGATTGAATTGCGTATCTTCTGTATAGGTATTGTAAGCTGGCGCGCGATCAGAAAGGTGGCAGCCATCGTAAGCAGGATAAACACAAACCCCATGCCGACAATCTGGTTGCGGAACTGAAACACGGGCTTCAGTAGGTTCCGCTCCGACTCGGCTACGATAACCGTCCACTTTGTGCTGTCGGATTTGGAGTAGGATAAAATTTCATCCTGATCTTTCAGGGAGAGCGAGCCGGAAGTTTCCGATGCCTGATTCACCAGCTGCAGATATAGGGGGGCGGAGCTGTCTTCGCCCGAATCCAGAGGATAGATCAGTTCGCCGGAGGTGTTGTATACGTAGGGTTTTGCGGTGGTGGAAGAAGGAAAAGCGTTCAGGATCAGGTTTTGAAAGACCTGATAATATTGCTGGATTTCGACAATGCTGTTGTAGGGCGCGTTCAGGCTGAAGGACTTACTGATCGCGCGGGAAAGCGAAATAACCTGATACCCCGCGTGGTTCTTATGAATGCCGGATATCTGCTTTTTCCCCTCAAGGGCGATGCAGTCCTCAAACCATTCGCTCGGGTAAAGATCCCGATAATCGGATACCGTGATATCGAAGGTCCGGCCATATTGAATTAACCGGTTGTTGGTTCCGAAAATATTAATTTGATAATTCATGGAAGGATTGGTGGCGAAAAGCAGGTTGAACAGGTTGGTGCGGAAGCTGGAATTGGTAAAATCGCCGACGCTGGAATTGAAAAAGATGTCCGTAATCTGTCGGGAAGAAACGACGCGCTTGGATTCCTCGTCCATCTGCTTGATTTCCGAATCGATGGACAGGTTAATGTTTGTGGAAATCGCCTGCAGGGACTCCGAAGCCTCTTTCTCCAAAATGCCGACGGTGTAAAAATAAAAAACCAGAAAGAGGCTGACAATCGTAACGAGAAGAATACCTGCATAGCACAGAAAAAGCTGTGCCCGGATAGAATGAAAATGTTTCATGCTATTAATTCGCTTTCTTCTTTGAAAACTCACCTTATTATTACAGCATCGAAGGCGATTTGCAACTGTTCAGTTTTGTATACAGAAACGTGAATCTATTCTGCATTCACCTTCCATTTCTATTCTGGTAGACTATACCCATAAAAAGTCCCAATCAGGACAATAAAAATCGGGAGGGGTTACCAATGAAGGCAAGAAACAGGTTTTTCCCGGCGCTGATTGCTCTGCTGGTTGCCGCGGCACTGCTGCCCTGCAACGCTTTTGCATCCGGCGAAAGCACGGACACGGCAAGCAAGAAAAAGGTTATTTTAACCTATGCGGCGTCCAGAACATGGGTCAACCGCAACAGCACCATTGATGACGAGCTGATCCAGAAATTTATGGACGAAACGGGAATCCAGATCGATATGCAGGTTATCCCGGACGATCAGTATACGAACGTCATCCAGACGAAACTCAGCACGGGTGAAGTGCCGGACATTTTTATGACGTCTTCCGGGGTTTCGGCCGAAGTGTTCAAACCGGAAAAATACTTCGCGGATCTGTCGGATCAGGAATGGGTGAACCGCTATGCGGACTACGCCAAAGAGATCACCCAGATCGACGGGAAAACCATGGGCTTTATGACCTGGAGCGTGGATGGTTACGCCTTCCTGTACAACCCCGAGATCTACGCGCAGTACAACCTTTCCGTCCCGACGAATTATGAGGAGTTCGATCAGGTTTGCCAGACGCTTCTGGCCAACGGTATCACGCCCTTTTATGAGACGGGCAAAGAGCTTTGGCATTGGGCGGCCATGCTGAGCCAGTGCGGCCCGCTTGCCTGCAAGAATTACAATGGGAACCTGTATGCGGATTTGAACAGCAATCAGGTGAAGCTGGCCGATATTCCGGAGCTGGAAGCTTATCTGGCCGATCTGAAAAAAGCGTATGACGCCGGTTACTTTGGCGAAAACAGCATGTCCAACTCGTGGGATTCCGCTTACGAGGCCATGGCCAGCGGCAAGTATGCCGGTTTCTTCACCTACGAATCGTGGCAAAGCGAACTGGTGGAGAACTATCCGGAATGCGGCGCGGAAAACTGGGAGATGTATCCGGTTCCGTTTGCGGGAAACAATATGTACTCGCCGAGCGCAAGCGCGATCATGAGAGTCGCCAACAAGGATTCCGAAAACCTGCCGGAAGTTGAGCAGTTCTTCGACTTCCTTGCGGAAACCGAAAACCTGCAGGCATACTACGACAACAACCCCGCCCTGCAGCCGAACCCCTCGTTCTCCGAGGTTGCGGCTCGCCCCACCAAAGGCGGAGAAACCTTCGTTTCCAACGCTGCCGGTGGCGCCGGACAGGATTTGAGCTCCTCCCTCCTCTACTGGAGCGATCAGATTGCGGGCGCGAGCATTCAGGAAATGCTGCTGGGCTCGGAAACGCCTGTCGAAGTGCTGCAGGATATCGACGATTACCGCCAGCAGATGTTTGACGCGACGGCGCAATAAAATTTCAACCTTGCCATCCTGCCGGATCGTTTGATCCGGCAGGATGCCGAAGCGGGCCTGAATGCATGAGCCGCTTTTTTTGTACCGTTTTTCGGCCGATTTTACGATTAAACCCGTTGAAAACAGGATCGCCATGCCGTTTGCCCGGGAAGTCCTCCCTGTTTTAACGGGGGATAACGGCGGCATATCAACCTGCGTTATGCGCGCCCGGTCGGCGCCGGGCGGTACCAGTCGGTGTGAAGGGGGATATTTCCGTGCAGTGGAACCCTTGCCGACGAGGCTCGTCCAGGCGCTGCCGCGAGGCGTCGATTGATTGAAGGAGAAGGTGCCGTATGAATTACAACAAAGTTTATAGCAAATGGTTTTGGGCCCCCGCCTTTGCTATCTTTTTTATTCTGTTTCTGCTGCCCAGCATTATGGGCATATTTTTCTCTTTTACCAATTGGAACGCCATCAGTGACAACATTAAATGGATAGGCATCGATAACTACCAAAAGATTTTTAAAAGCATGTCCAACATCCGGCCGATTCTGAATACGATCTTTTTCGCCTTCATGACCTCCATTCTCAAAGGAGGCATCGGGCTATTGCTGGCGCTGGCGCTGAACCGCGCCGTATTTGGGCGGGATGCCCTGCGAACGCTGTTTTTTCTGCCGATTATCCTTTCCAATGTTGTGGTGGGGCTGGTATTCCAACAGATCTACAACCCGGATACCGGCGTGATCAACCAATTTTTAAGGCTGATCGGCGCGGATGCGCTGACGCACGGGTGGATTATCGAGCCGCAGCTGGTAATGTGGTCGTGCGTGGCGGTGGAAGTGTGGAAAGCTTCCGGCTTCAACATGGTTATTTTTCTGGCCGGGTTGCAGTCCGTCCCCTCGGACCTGTATGAAGCCTGTGATATCGATGGGGGCAGCGCGTGGAAAAAGTTTACGAAAATCACGATACCGTTCATCATGCCGTCCATCGTCATCAATATGCTTTTGAATATTATTTCCGGATTGAAAGTATTCGATGTAATATACACGCTGACCAACGGCGGCCCCGGCAGGCTTTCATCCGTCGTCGAAATCGTTGTGCTGAATGAGTTCTCCATCGGCAATTACGGCTACGGCACGGCTTACAGCACGCTGATGTTCTTCATTCTGATTATTATCTCCGTCAGCGTGATCAAGCATTTTGCGAAAGAAGGGGGTGAGGTTGAATGAAAAGGCGCAAATTAGCTGCGAAATGGAGTATCTCTGTCCTGATGTGGGTTTTGGTGCTGTTGATTGTGGTTCCGCTGGCGATGATTGTTTTCAACTCGCTGAAAAGCGTTAACGAATCCGCAGTAATGAGCCTTGCTCTTCCGACCTCCGTCCATTTTGAAAATTATGCGCAGGTTCTGTCGGACGGCAAACTGTTCCGCTCGTTTTTCAACAGCGTTTTCCTGAGCGTATTCTCCGCGACGCTTTCGGTGTTTTTGTCCTCGCTGGCCGCGTTTACGCTTTCCAGAAACCGCTCCAGATTCAACCACTTTATTTACATCGTTTTTCTGGTTGGGCTTGTGGCGCCTGTGAACTACATTATGACGGTGCGCGTGCTGCAGGTATTCGGGATCATCAATACCTACACGGGCGCGATACTGCTGTACACGGCTCAGTTTATCCCGTTTACGGTGTTCATCTATTACGGGTTCATATCGCAGGTGCCGAGGGCGCTGGATGAAGCCGCGCTGATCGACGGCTGCGGCAGTTCCCGGATGTTCTTCTCCGTCATTTTCCCGCTGTTGAAGCCGGTAACCTCCACCGCAATGATCCTGAATCTGCTGAACTGCTGGAACGATTTCATTATCCCGCTTTATTTCCTCAATTCCTCCAGGAAGTGGGGCATGGTGATGATGATGTACAACTACTTCAGCAAATTCGTCAGCTCGTGGAATTTGGTTTGCGCGGCAATGATGATCAACATCCTGCCGATTGTATTAATTTATGTATTCGGCCAAAAATATCTGGTGGCCGGCATGACCGCCGGCGCGGTGAAAGGATGAGAGACGGCGTATGGAATTGTACTATATCGTAAACCTGAATGGAAAAACCAGCCGGGGAACCGCAAAGCGCGCCCTTCAGGAAAAACGTGGCGAGCTGGTATATTCGGAATATGCGGCCGAGGCGGCGGAGGGGATTGCCGTCGTGATTTGCGAGCAGCGCTCGGAAGCGCTGCAAACCGCCAAATGTTGGCTTGAGGTTCGAAACGGAACCCCCAAAACGGTTCGGGTCGGCAAGGCGAGCGTCGGTTTTTGCACGGCGCAGTTGAAGGGCAAGCTGCACTACTTCAGCGCAAGCTGGGGCAAGGAGTTTGAACCGCACGACATCCCCATTCCGGAGCGGTTTGGCATTGGCACGCTGGAAGGCCGATCCTCGCAGGAATACTCGCCTTGGATCGGCATAGAGAGCGGCGAAGGCTGCTACACTATGGCGCTGGCGTGGTCCGGTAACTGGAATTATGAGCTATGCAACCGAAGCGGCGCTCTGGAGGCGGCTATCGGAATCAATGAAGAGGGCTTCTTCAGCGATGTGGATTCGAAAGCGGTGTTTCTGGGCGCGCCGGTTTACCTGTCCTTCTCCAGCCAAAGCATGGAAGAAGCAAGCCTTTTCACCCGGAAGTACTTCATCCGTTACGGCAGCGTAGTGGACGCGGCGAAGATGGATACGCTGCCCGTAACCTACAACACCTGGTGGTGCTATGAAGACCGGTTTATCAATGAGAAAGTCTGTGTAGACAATGCGGCCGAAGCGGCGAAGCTCGGCATTACGAATTTTGTGCTGGACGCGGGCTGGTTTGGCATGCCGGACAGGGAAATCAACTGGTTTGGTAAGCGCGGCGACTGGAGCGTGGAAAACAAAGTCGATTTTCCCTCCGGTATGGCGCGGCTGGGGCAAGCCGTAACCGATGCGGGCATCCCGTTTGGGATATGGTGCGAAATTGAGGGAATCGGAGCGATTGCGGAACTGAACCGGACGCACCCCGAGTTTGTGGCGCGCAGGGACGGAAAATCGCTGGGCTATCTCTGCATGGCGAACCCGGAGACGCGAAAGTGGGCGCTGAAAGTGGTCGATCGCCTGGTGACGGAGTACAAGGCGAAATGGATCAAGTTCGATTTTAACGTATCGCCTAAGTTGGGCTGCAACGATCCCTCCCATTCGCATGGAGAAGGCGACGGATTGTATGCGCACGTAAAGGGATATTATTCGTTCCTCGATCAGGTTCGGGCCAAATACCCCGGCGTGGTGCTGGAAAACTGCGGCAGCGGCGGCATGCGCAACGACCTGGGCATGCTGGCTCACGCCCATTTCGCCTATATGTCCGACCACGATTATGTGGATAACCATTTCCAGTGCTTCTGGGGGGCTACGTCCTTCATCCCGGCGGCGCTGTGCTACCAGTTTACGCAATCGGAATGCATCAGCGACCACAACGGTATCTTTAACCCGATCACCGAGGATATTTCGCCCGCGAAGCTGGATTTTTACATCCGGGCGAGCCTGCTTTCCACCTGTGGGTTCTCCTACCGCTTCGGTAACTGGAAACCCGAAAGGATTGAGCGCCTGAAGCACTATGTGGAGTTCTTCAAATACATCTCCAAAAAGTATATTCTGCAGGGCGATCTGTACCGGCTGACCGGGCAGGCGCTGCGGGGCGGCAAAGGCGACCGCTGGCAGGCGTACCAGTATCTTGCGGCGGACAACACGGCGTACGCATTTGTTTTCCGCCTCAAGGGCGGCGAGCCGGAACGGACGATTTATCTGAAGGGCCTGCGGGAGGATGTGCAGTACGACATTACCTTTGACGACTGCGAACACCGCATTACGCGCACCGGCAGGGACTTTATGGAGAACGGCATCAAATTCGACAACCTGCCGGAAGAAGGCTCGGAAATTATGAAAATCAAACCGGGCATCTAGGGAACCGATTTGCGGATGCCACGGCAAAACGCAGACGATTCAGGCTGGAAAACCTG
>JAQUXV010000051.1:0-1562 GCA_028692205.1 Eubacteriales bacterium | reverse complement strand
GGGCACGGCGTTGGGGTGAAGCCGTTCCAAAGCCCTGTGTTCAATCAGAACAGCGGAGACCAGCTTCAAGTTGGAGATATTGTGACATTGGAACCGGGCCTTTATTTTCCCAAACGGTGGGGCATGCGGATCGAGAACGACTTTCTGGTTGCCGAGACCGGCGCGATGCTTTTGTTTGATTATCCTTTGGAACTGGAATACTTTATTTTGCGATAGCGGGGGAATGAATAGATGAGGCAGACGGAAGCTCTGCGCGGGCCGATCGCGGTTACGGTAACGCCGATGACGGCGTTTGGAGAACCCAATTATGAGGCGCTGCGCAAACAGACGGACTGGTTGTGCGGCAAGGAGATTACCGGGCTGTTTCCCTGCTCGTCCACCGGTGAATTCATCAAATTCCGTGCGGAGGAGCAGCGGAGGATTCTGCGGACGGTGGCGAGCGTAAACGCGGGACGAAAGCGGTTGATCGCCGGGGCGTGCGGCGCTTGCTTACGCGATGTGCTGCAAAGCATCGGGGCCGCAGCGGAATACGGATACGACGCCTGCGTCGTCTGCCCGCCCTATTATTACCCACAGACACAGGCGGACATTATCCGCTTTTATACCCGTGTGGCGTCGGAAGCCCGCGAAATGAAAATGATTCTGTACAACGTGCCGTTCTTTACGACGGGGTTGACGCTGGATACCGTGCGCAGCCTGATGGACGTGGAGAATATTGTCGGCATCAAGGATTCTTCCGCCAACATGAAGCAGATTGCCCATACCAATCAGGTAAAGCCGGAGCGCTTTCTGGTTTACTCCGGCACGGACGATTGCCTTCTTCCGGCGCTGGCTGCGGGGTGCGACGGCAGCATGACCGCGTTGGCGGGAAGCATGCCGGAGTGGATTGCGATGCTGTACCGGTTGTTTCGGGAAGGAAACATCGCGGAGGCGATGAGGCTGCAGCACAGCGCGCTTCCCCTGCTACGGGCGGCGGATTCGCTGCCGTTCCCGTTTGGCTACAAGCTGCTTGCGGAAGCCCGGGGGTTGGAGATCGGCCCGCTGCCGTTGGAGAACGAACGAATCTCGGCCGTAAGGGCAAGGATACAAGCGGAAGTTCAGAAGCTGCTGCAGGGAGGCGTTGCCGATGAAAGCAATGGTCTGGCAGGATTATAACCGGTTGGTATGGGCCGATGTTCCGGAGCCGGAATGCGGTCGCGGATGCGTGAAAATCAAGGTGCTCAGCGCGGGGGTTTGCGCAACGGACGTCCACGTGATTACCGGCAGCTTTGCGCATGGAAAGCCACCGCATATTCTGGGACATGAAATTTGCGGTGAAATTGTGGAAACGGGCGTGGACACTCAAAAAGCTACTGTAGGGGACAGGGTGGTTGTTGAAACCGCCGTCGGATGCGGGCAATGCCGTTATTGCCGCACGGGCAACAAGCATCTGTGCGCCTCGGGCGGCGAAATCGGCTTTCCGCCCTATGCGGGCGGTTATGCACAGTATGTCGTTGTGCCGGAAAACTGCATCCGGGTCATTCCGGCGGCAATCGGCAACGACGCGGGCGGCATACTGGAGG
>JAQUXV010000481.1 GCA_028692205.1 Eubacteriales bacterium | reverse complement strand
TGAAGCGGGTGGAGATTATTCCCGTCGTTGTGAAAGTGCGCAACATCGTCGCCGGCAGCCTTGCCCGCCGCACAGGCTACCCTGAAGGCACGCGGCTGAAAAACACGGTGATCGAGTACAATTTGAAGGATTCGGATCTGGAAGATCCGCTGGTGAACTTGACTCACATCACGGCGATGAGCCTGGCTACCGGGGATGAGATTCGTAAAATGGAGCAAACCGCTCTGCGTGTGAACGACATTCTCACGGGTGTGCTGCGGGATATCAATATCGAACTGATCGACTTTAAGCTGGAGTTTGGACGTTTTCACGGCGAGATACTCCTTTCCGATGAAATATCGCCGGACACCTGCCGTTTCTGGGATGCAAGCACTCATGAACCGCTGGATATCGACCGCTTCCGCCGCGATCTGGGCGATGTTGAGGATGCTTACCGGGAAGTGCTGCACCGGCTGACCGGATACGTGTTCAAAACCGGCGAGGAGGAAGCATAGAATGTTTGAAGGTAAAACCCTGATGATCACGGGCGGCACGGGCTCGTTCGGCGAAGCGGTGCTGAAGCGGTTTCTGGATACGGACATCAAAGAAATCCGCGTTTTCAGCCGGGATGAAAAAAAGCAGGACGATATGCGCCATCGCTATCAAAACGACAAGATCAAGTATTACATCGGCGACGTACGAGAGAAGGACTCGATTACAGGAGCCTTATATAATGTGGATTATCTTTTCCATGCCGCTGCGCTTAAACAGGTTCCCTCCTGCGAGTTCTTCCCCATTGAAGCGGTGAAAACCAATGTGCTGGGTACGGATAACGTACTTTCCGCCTGCATCGAAGCGGGCGTTCGAAAAGTGATTTGCCTCTCCACCGACAAGGCGGCTTACCCCGTAAACGCCATGGGAACGTCCAAAGCGATGATGGAGAAGGTGTTCGTGGCCAAGTCCCGCACCGTGTCGCCGGAGAAGACGTTGATTTGCGGCACCCGCTACGGCAATGTGATGTGCTCCCGCGGATCGGTGATTCCCCTGTTTATCGAGCAGATCCGGGAGGGCGGCGCTCTGACCATCACCGAGCCGGAGATGACCCGCTTCATCATGAGCCTTGAGGAGGCGGTGGAGCTGGTGCTGTTTGCTTTCGAGCATGCGCATACCGGCGATATTCTGGTGAAGAAGTCGCCTGCCTGCACCATTGCCGTGCTGGCCGAGGCGGTGAAGCGCGTGTTCCACTCGGACGCCCCCACCCGCATTATCGGCATGCGGCACGGGGAAAAGATGTTCGAAACGCTGCTGACCAACGAGGAATGCCTGCACGCCGAGGATATGGGCGATTTTTACCGCGTGCCTGCCGACACCCGCGACCTGAATTACGATAAATATGTCGTTATGGGCGAGCAGAACCGAAATACGCTGACCGAGTTCAACAGCAGCAACACCGAGCTTCTGACCGTGAATGAAGTGATGGAGAAACTGATGTCGCTGGAGTACATCCGGCAGGAACTGGCAAACTGGGGGAAATAACATGAGCGTTCGCCGGGTAACGGATCTAAGCGGGATTGCCCCGTTGTACGCGAATAGTTCCGATACGCTCGTACTTTCAACGCTGCAGGGGCTGATGGGCAGGGCGTACCAAAACGCATCGGGGACGGCGGTGCTGATTGTGAACGGGGATTTTGCATTCCCGGCGGGCGACGCGGCCTGCGCGGAAGCGGCTGAACTGGTAACGCTGGTACCGGACGGATATTGCGCCCAAACGTTGCTGTTGGCTCCGCCGGACGAAGGCTGGTCGGCCGTCGTAAGGCGTGCCTGCGGGAAACGCGCGGTACAGGCCGAACGATATGCCTTCCGAAAGGATGTAAACCACTTCGACCGCCAAAGGCTTGCCGCGCTTCGCGGCTGCCTGCCGCCCGGCATCCGGCTTGCGCCCATCGACGGCGCGTTGTATCATCAGGCGCTTGCGGCGGATTGGTCGCGGGACTTTGTGAGCCTGTTCGACAGCGAAGCGGATTACGGTGCGCGGGGGTTGGGAATGATGGCCCTTGCAGACGGCGAGCCGGTGGCGGGCGCATCTTCTTACGCGATATTCCAAGGCGGAATCGAAATTGAGATCGACACGCGCAAAGACTGGCGCAGGCAGGGCCTTGCCACGGCCTGCGGAGCGGCGTTGATGCTTGAGTGCCTGGAGCGGGGGCTGTACCCCAGCTGGGACGCGGCCAACCCTGTTTCGGCGGCATTGGCGGAAAAGCTAGGTTATGTGTTTGAACGGACGTACCCGATTTTTGAAATCGCCGTATCCGCCTGACGGGGCGCGGCAAACGGACGATGCAAAGGCGCATGGCTTCGGCTTTGCGCCTTTTATGCGGTTTTAAATATATGCGGGTCGGCGTGCAGACGATGAGGCCCGGCGGTAAAACCCGAAACCGGCGGCAGGGTAAAACTGCGATGCTTCCTCTGCGTACAGAGGCGTCGCGCGATAGAGGCGGAGAGGTTAGCAAACGGATTGCCATATCGTATGGTAACGGTTCCGGCCTGTACGGACAAGTACATGAAAAAAACGAAGAAAATTGTCAAATTTCTAACGGTCAGGCAGGAAA
>JAQUXV010000480.1 GCA_028692205.1 Eubacteriales bacterium | reverse complement strand
TGGAAATGTTTTGCTCAACGCGCGCGCTGATCGACATGGCCTGCCAACGCGCGCCGGAATGCTTCCTGCCGCAGCAACCCAGAAGCTGCAACGCTGTTTTTGAGGCCGCCGAACGCGGAAACAAGGGTGCGCAGGATGTGGTGATGAAAATCGGCGAGTACATCGGTTATGGCTGCGTGATGCTGATCAACGCCTACAACCCGGACGTAATCGTGATTGGAGACGCTATTTCCGGCGGGGGCGAAAGGCTGCTGGCCGTTGTACGTTCCGTGGTTTGCCAGCGCATCCTCCCGGAGATATACGACAAGGTACAAATAAAACTATCCGGCCTGAAAGTCGATCCGACGCTGTACGGGGCGGCCGCGGTGGCTACCGATCAGGTTTTGCAGCTGCCCACGGCATTCTCAACCGTACATAGCTAACGCGGAACCTTCAAAATACGGCGGCGTATTTCAACTGTTTTACGCTGTTGCTCAAGTTCGGCAAAGTATAGGAGGCAGGTTATGGAACATCCTTTGATCCTGCAGATGCAGGGGATCACCAAGGTTTTTCCCGGCGTACGCGCGTTGGACGATGTGTCCATGGACGTTCGCCGCGGAGATATCCACGCCATATGCGGTGAAAACGGCGCGGGAAAGTCGACCTTGATGAACGTTCTTTCGGGCGTGTATCATCACGGTTCCTACGAGGGTAAGATTATCTATCAGGGCAAAGAAATGGTGCTCAAGGATATCAAGGAAGCCGAGAATGCGGGAATCGTCATTATCCATCAGGAATTGACCATGATTCCGGAATTGTCCATAACCGAAAATATCTTTATGGGAAACGAAATCATTCGTCACGGCCTGATCGACTGGAACGAGTCCCGCCGCCGCACGATTGATTTGCTCCAGCGGGTGGGCCTTTCGCTGGACCCGGACACCCCCATCAAGCAGCTGGGCGTAGGCCAACAGCAGCTGGTAGAAATTGCCAAAGCACTATCCAAGAACGTAAAACTGCTGATTCTGGACGAGCCGACTTCCGCGCTCAACGAAGCCGATACCGAGAACCTGCTGAACCTTATGCGCGATCTGAGGACGAAGGATATCACCTGTATCATGATTTCGCACAAGCTGAACGAAATCGCCGCCATCGCAAACGCGGTAACGGTTATCCGGGACGGCCGCGTTGTGGAGACTTATCCGGTTGAAGCGGAACATGTGGACGAGAACCGAATTATCCGAGCCATGGTGGGGCGTTCCATTGAAAACCGCTTCCCTCCGCATGAATCCCACCCCGGCGAAGTTGTTTTTGAAGTGTCCGACTGGTGTGTTGAAGACCCGAACATTCCGGGGCGGATGGTGTGCAAGCACTCAGCTTTCAATGTTCGGGCCGGGGAGATTGTCGGGTTTGCGGGGCTGATGGGCGCGGGGCGCACAGAGCTGATGAGGTCGATATTCGGGCACAATTACGGCGTTTTTCGCGGCGGCTCCGTTACCCTGAAGGGCAAGCCCATCCAGATTACAACCGTGCAGTCCGCCATTCGTCACGGCATCGCCTATGTGCCGGAAGACCGTAAGGTTCTCGGCCTTAACCTGATCGACAGCATCCGTAAAACCACCGTATCGGCAAACCTGCGCGCGATTATGCAGGGCCTGCTGCTGGATATGAACAAGGAACGGAAAGCGGCGGAGGCCTATCGCCAGTCGCTGCGTGTGAAAACACCCGGCGTAAACGCCGGCGTAAACACCCTGTCGGGCGGAAACCAACAAAAAGTCGTTCTTGGCAAATGGATGTTCACCGAGCCGGACGTTCTGATTCTGGACGAGCCTACGCGCGGCATTGACGTTGGCGCCAAGTATGAAATTTACAGCCTGATTCACCATCTTGCCGATCAGGGCAAGGCCGTTATCATGATTTCTTCGGAACTGCCTGAACTGCTTGGCATGTCCGACCGTATTTACACAATCTTTGAAGGAACCGTAACGGGTGTGTTGAACCGGGAAGAGGCCAGCCAGGAAGCGCTGATGAGGCTGATGACAAACGTATCCGCAAAGAAATCTGAATCTACGAAGGGTGGAACAATTCAATGAAGCAGCTAAAGCAGGTGCTGGGTGGCGAGTTGCGCCAGTTTACGATGGTCTTTGCCTTGATTCTACTTCTGATTATCTTTAACATCGCTTCGGGCGGGAGGATGCTTACCTCCTCCAATATCCAAAACCTCATCTCGGGTAACGCCTATGTACTGGTGCTGGCAATCGGTATGCTGATCGTTATCGTCATTGGGCAGATCGACCTGTCCGTGGGCTCCGTGGCCGGTTTTTGTGGAATGGCGATGGCACTGGCGGCGCGGGACCTGGGTTTTCCATGGTGGCTCGCCGTCCTTTTCAGCCTTGCGATCGGCGCGGCGGCCGGGGCATGGCAGGGGTTCTGGCTGGCTAAGCTGGGCATTCCGGGCTTTATCACTACTTTGGGTGGAATGATGATTTTCCGCGGCGGCGTAATCTGGCTGTCCAGATCCATTTCCGTACCGGCTCCGCAGGAACTGAAGCTTTTTGGCGCCGGTTACCTGCCGGACTGGGGCCGGGAGATTACGGGGCTGAACAACGTGACCATGG